>CANHCG010000066.1 GCA_947459055.1 Cytophagaceae bacterium
GTAGAAATGCTCGTGACGCTTGAAGATCATGAACAAAAAGAGGAAAATATTAGTCTTGAGGTGCATGATGAACATTTAATGGAGGTGTTAGTCAGTGGAAAAAGATCGGAAGGGGGTGCCCAACTCAAAGGAAAATTAAGTGACGAGGAACGTGCGCAGCGCGATGGATTAAGCCTGGGCGAAATGATGAAAGGAATCGTGGGCGTGCAGAGTTTACAAACGGGAAGTACCATTTCAAAGCCCGTCATCCATGGGATGCATTCCTCTCGGGTTATTATCTTAAATCAAGGAGTACGCCAAGAAGGCCAAAACTGGGGAAGCGAACATGCGCCGGAAGTAGATCCATTTGTTGCCAAAAATATACAAGTTATAAAAGGACCCGCAGGATTGCGATATGGCGGCGATGCGATCGGGGGCATCGTGATGTTAGAACCCAACGCACTGCCAGATAGCGCCCTTATTCGTGGGGAAGTACAAAGTATTTTCTTTACAAATGGCCGACAATTCGTTGGCTCCGCGCTCCTCGAAGGGGGTATAAAAAACGCCCCGGGCTTTGGTTGGCGCCTCCAAGGAACCTTGAAAAATGGGGGAAATATGCGGACGGCTACTTATTATTTGGCGAACACAGGGATAGAGGAACAGAATTTTTCGGCGGCAATGGGATATAAAACGAATCGTTGGTCCTCCGATCTATTCTTCAGCCGCTTCCATTCCATCATCGGGATTTATTCCGGTTCGCACATCGGGAATGTGAATGATTTGGAAAAGGCGATCCAACGGCCTCGGCCTTTCGAGCAATTCACACCGACCGAATTTATTCGAGAAATCGAAAGGCCTAACCAAGACATTGTCCATAATTTGGGAAAATGGAAATCCCTGTATCGCCTTCCTTCAGGGTCTGCCTTTCGAGGAAATATTGCCTTTCAGCAGGACCGGCGATTGGAACTCGACGTCCTCCGCATGGGCAAAAATATCAATACCCTGCGTTTCGAATTAGAAACGATTAGTGGCGAATTCCTTTTTGATGAAACAAATTCCTCGAAAAAATGGAAAGGGCAATTTGGCTTAAATCTCCTCAGTCAAGGGAATATCACTTCAGGAAATCGGGTAATAGACCCACCCTAACCACGAGTTTATTACCTAATTATTATTTGACTAATTTCGGCCTTTTTGCCCTCGAGCGCTTTGTCAATGAAAAAATAGAAATCGACGGGGGCCTTCGACTTGATGCGAAAAACATTGAGATTCACCGGCCAGATATGAATTATTCCACCCGCATTAATCGCAATGACATCGATTACCTCGGTCTCTCTGGTAGCCTCGGAATGAAATACCATTGGTCCGAACAATTCGAAAACCATCTCATCCTGGCTCGCGCCTTTCGTGCACCTGGAGCCAATGAATTATATTCCAATGGCGTCCATCATGGAGCCGGCGCCTATGAAATCGGTAACCCAAATCTCCGCGGTGAAACAGCTTATAACATCAGTTTGAATACATTGTACACAGTCAATCAATGGGCTTTTGAGTTAGGCCTTTACGCTAACTCGATTCATGATTTCATTTACCTAAAACCGTTGGTCGAACGAGGACGTGCTACCTATGTCACAACAGTTCGTGGTTCATTCCCCGCTTTTGCCTATGAACAAATCGATGCAACATTTAAGGGCATCGATGCCCAAGTGAATTTTAAGGCTAGCGAGCGGTGGTCGTTCCAACAAAAAACTAGCCTCGTCTACGCCTTCGATGAGAAGAATCATGTCTACATGGTCAATATCCCAGCCAATCGATATGAGTATTTAATTCGGCATCAGTTTCCCAAAAACAAACACTATGTGAGCGTGGGCCTGACGCAGGTCGCCCGACAAACGCGTGTCGAAAAAAATTCCGATTATTCTCCTCCTCCAGCGGGCTATTTTTTATTGGAGGCAAATTGGGGGATGTCGATCAAGGCATTTGATATGGGAATTAGCGTGAAAAACGCCTTAAATCAAGCCTACCGAGACTACTTAAACCGATTCCGGTATTACGCGGATGACCAAGGGATTAATGTAAGTTTACGCCTAAGCTATCGATTTTCTTAACGTTTCAGCCAAGATTCCGGATTTTGACGAACGGTATTTTTCCAAACTTGGAAATTGATTTCGGAGGTACCATCCTCGTCGGAAGCCACGGAGCCGATACGTTGACCCGTCCGAACCCGCTGCCCCATGGAAACGGAGACATTATCTAATTTACTATAGACAGTGAAATAATCCCCATGTTGGATGGCCACCACCATATTAATACCTGGAATATTCACCACCGATTGCACCACCCCATCATAGACACTATGCACGGCTGAACCCGCAGCGGTTTGAATATCTATTCCATTATTGTTAATCATCACACCCTTCAAAATCGGATGTTTATGAACCCCAAAATGATCCGAAATGAAACCCGAAGGCACTGGAAATGGCATTCGACCACGAAGCGCAGCAAAGGAACTCGCCAATTTCGCCTCATCCGCATTCATATAATAGGTATTCTTTTCCAAAACGGGTTCTGCTACCGCCACTTCCTTAACAGGTGCCGGTTTTTCTTTTATAGATTCTTTTTTCTCGATTTTGGCTGTTTCAATCTTGGATTCTGAAGTTTCTTCCTTGGCCGTTGGTTTTTCGTATTTCTTCACTAGACCTTCCTCCAACTTAGGTTTCGGCAATGCCGGTTTATTCACCTCTAGTTTTTTCGCTTGGGCCGCCATCCGTAAACGACGTTCGCGTTCCATACTTTTTTGAATCTCGCGTTGAACAATCCCTGCGATCAAATTATCCAATTTCCGAATAGCTAATTTTTTGCGCTCGAGTTCAGTGCGAAGCTTTTTTTCTTGCTGGGTCAACACCGTCACTACCTTGGCTTCTTTGGTTTTCATGACTTCCAACTTCGACTTTTCCTGTTCCTTTTCTACCAAAACCTTTTTCTCTTCTTCTTTTTTGAAAATGACTTGTTGTTTTTTCGTCATCAAATCTTGTCGTGTTTCAAAAATCTTTCGTGCCTGCACTTTACGATTAGTGGTGTAATGTCTCAAATAATCAAATCGGCGAGTAAATTCCCCGATATCAGAGGAAAGCAAAAGAAAACTTAATTTATTGTTTATCGACGAGGTTTTCTCCGCCTCGTAGAGCATTTGACCATAGGCTAATTTCAATTTGGCTAATTTTGCAGCCAAAATATCGCTTTCCTGGGCTAATTTTTCAGCTTCTTGGGCAAGCAATTGTTGGTTTTCATTCAGGATATTAATCTGTTTTTTCTGAACAACGATCTGCTCTTTCAATACATTCAATTTGCCAATCGACACCTTTTTCTTTTTTGATGTCCGCGTGATGATGGAATTTAACTCTTTGATTTTGGCCAAATTATCCTTCTTCTGTTGCTCCAATTGCGTTTTTTTATCCGCCTGAGCCCAGACATTTCCACCTAACAAACAAGCCAAAAAAAGAATGATGTATTTCATTTAGTCGTATTCAATAATTTTTGAGGGACGCGGAATGGAAATTCCAAGGGCGTATCGAGTAATTCAACTTTCGAGTATTTAATCGTTATTAACGTATTCACGTTCACATTATTTTTATCCTTCACATCTAAATTAATTTGGCTCGAAAAAGGAAAAAGAACTTGGTTAAGTTCCGTAAACTCCTCGAAATCCATGGTCATTTTATTGTTCGTTGGGACATCATTCATCAACAATTTCTTCAATTTTCGATTCGGCCCTACCATATTATCTATATTAACCCGACCTTCTTGTTGCTTCAATATAATGTTTTCATTCTCCCGAATCACCCGCGAATTATTTTTCTTAAAAGGTTGGTTTCCCACAATCAAAGATTGTAAAATGCTATAATCGACTTTGAATCCCATTTTGACACTTAAACTATCATAGGACATGCGGTAGTATTCGCCATTAATTTTTTGGTAAAATTGGACCCATTCCTTTGAAAATAATCCAGTTGCCCCCGTAAATCCGGACTGCGAAATATTTACCCAAATAATACTATCTCGCTTCATGCGGATATCCACCGTGTAGGAATCCTGGTCCTTGGCCGTTTTCCAGACAATTTTAGATTTGGCTTTTAAATAATTGAAATTTAAATCCTCAATCGTAACCTTAGGTTCTTCTTTGATTTCAGGTTTAGGTACGGAAATTTGGATGGTATCTTTTCCGGTGTCGATCACCAGCGTATCCATGACGATGGCGATAGGCTGGGGCGTCGATGCGATTTTCTTGCCACAGGCCTGAAGGAGTAGGAGGACCAAGAAAAGGGATACATAACGCATATTGCCTACAAAATTATCTCAATTTTCGATAAAACGCTTCATCTTAATCTTTTTATCCAAAATTTCACGAGCACCTTCCATTGTTTTTGCCATTTTCCAGGCCTTTATCGCATCCTCAATCCGATTGTTTTGACTCAGCGCATCCCCATAATGCTCCCAGACCGTCGAGCTATTTTGCTTTTCATCCTTTAAAGCCCGTTCCATGAATTTGAGGGCCCCTTCAAAATCCTTTTGCTGAAACAATACCCAAGCATAAGTATCCAAATACGTCCCATTGTCTGGAAATTTATCCACTAAGCGCTTTGACATTCGCGCTGCTTTGTCCAATTGATCCTTCCGCAAAGACAAATAATAACTATAATTATTCAGTACATGTTCTTCCTCAGGATTTACTGCCAACACCTTTTCAAAGCATGCATCAGATTCTGCAAATCGGGTTTTGGCATGATAGGCATCACCTAAAAGGCCATATAACTGAATAAACCAACCATCCGAATCTTTCAACAAGGGTATTGCCTTTTCAAAACTCCCAATCGCCTCCGCGGTTTTGGTTTGTAAATATTGCGCAAACCCTTTTTGAAATAATAAAAAACCCTCCGATGGAAACACATACAAAGCCTCATCACAATGCACGATGGCGCTGTCTAACTGGTTCAATTCAAAATCCAATTGGACAATTCGCGCCCAAACCTCAAACTTCGGATTCCCCATTCTGGCCGCCTGCAAATAACTGGTCTGTGCTTCTTGAAATTTCGAAATACTGATCCACAAATCACCCTCCAAGGCAACAAAACGAGGTTCCTCAGGATAAATATGCCTTAAATCTAGCACCAATTCATGTGCTCTAGCCCAATCTTCCTTCGATTTTACGAGTTCCATGGCTAGCAAGGCCAATTGACCCAACAATTCCGTACTCACCCGCGCATCGACCGCCCCCTGTCTAATTTTCACACAGGCTGAATCCAGATTTTTTCCTTCGATAAAAAGTTTTGCTTGCAATAACTGAATTTGCCCCTGATCCGGAAACCGATTGAGCCCTTGTTCAAACAACTTTTTAAATTCCGCGCCATGCACCAAATCCCAAAGCAACTCCATTTGATCCCAAGAAAAAAGTGACTCCTCTGGAATAATTTCCAACAAATGTTCCCCCTCACGAAAGGCCGAAGACACATCCTTTTTTTTCAAATAAATGAATTGCTTCGTCCGAATAATCTCCGGATAATCCCCAATAAACGCATCCGCTTTCTGCAGAGCTGCTAAGGCCTCCTCGCCCTGATCCGTCCATAAATAGGCCTGCGCAAGGCGTATATTAACTTCTGGCTGGCTCTCGTCGAAAGCCAACAATTTCTTCAATACCGCCAAAGCCTCCACATGATTTCGCAAATCCAGCGCTAAATCCACATAAAAAAGTCCATAATCCAAGGAAAAAGGCGATAATGCATGGGCCTCTTTGGCATTTTGATAGGCTAAATTCTTTTTATCTTGAGCCAAATAGGACTTCGCTAAATAATAGAAAATCGAAGCCTCCTTTGGAACTTCTTGAATCAAATGCTCCCAAATCAAAATCGCCTCATCATATTCTTCCTGCACATAATGCCGCATCGCCTCCGTCATTAATTCCTCCGACTGCGCTGGTGTCAGCGCATCCAAAGCCTTCGCCTTTTTTTGCGCCCAAGCCACAGGCATTGTCCACAGGGAAACCAATAAAATAAGAAGGTATATTCGCTTCATTAAAGCGAATATACCACATTGAATGATCATTTTACAGATAATTTCAATAGATTCGCGGAAATAAACCGTTAAGCTATGAAATACTTTTTCCTTCTCTTCTCTTTGATAGGTCTTCCGCTGGTAGCCCAAGAAAAAACGATGAGCTTCGAAGAATATGATCCGATTTCGACCTTAGTGGCGCCCGAGCATATTTTAAAGCGCGCTAAATATCCATTCATCGATATCCACAATCACCAAGGAAGTATGCCGAGTCAGGATTTGGCCTATTTGGTCAAACAAATGGATAGCCTAAACATGCGCGTCATGGTGAATTTAAGTGGGAAAGGTTTTCAACGAAATGCGAGTCGGGAGGCAGGTACCGAATACCTCATTCAATCCGCACAGGCTGGAAAAGAAAAAACAAATAACCGGGTCGTAGCCTTTACAAATTTAAATTTCAATGATATCGATAACCCGAATTGGACCGCCGAAACCGTCAAAGCCCTCGAAAAAGAGGTGAAAGCTGGTGCCATGGGACTTAAAATTTATAAGGATTTAGGTCTGGAAATTAAAGATTCCAAAGGTAATCGCTTGTCGACCAACGACCCACGGCTAGATCCCGTTTGGGAAAAATGTGGGGAATTAAATATCCCTGTGCTTATCCATACGGGCGAACCGATTGCTTTTTTTGATACGCATGATAAATACAATGAGCGCTGGTTGGAACTAAAACAATTCCCGAGTCGGGCGCGTCCTTCCTCCAAATACCCTTCCTGGAAGGTTGTCATGGCGGAACAATTTGACATTATTAAAAAACATCCCAAAACGAAATTCATTAGCGCACATTTAGCCTGGCTCGGAAATAATTTAGGGGCACTAGGGAAATTATTGGATACCTATCCAAATATGTATACGGAAATTGGGGCGGTGATTCATGAGTTGGGACGCCAACCAAAAGCCGCACGAAAATTCATGATTCAATACCAAGATCGAGTACTTTTTGGAAAAGATATCTGGACCACCTCGGAGTATTATACCTATTTCAGATTATTAGAAACAGGCGATGAATACTTTCCCTATTATCGCAAGCGTCATGCTTTTTGGCGTATTTATGGCTTAGAATTACCTGATGAGGTATTGAAAAAAGTGTATTATAAAAATGCGCTGGGTATGTTACCTAATATCGATAAATCCCAATTTCCAAGTAATTAAAGCGCGCGAAGCGTTTCATTCAGTTGGCCTAACCAAATCGCCGCACCCCGTTGATTCCAATGGGAATCGGATGGAAAGAAATTTTCTTTGGCATTTTTTTGCAGGCGAAGGGTGGGGTCAATTAAAATCCCTTTCCAATTTGGATGCTTGGCTATGCGCGAAATAATCTGATTTGTCGGTTTATTTTCCGTATTCAAAACCCCCACGGGATTGGGAATAATGCTAAATATAACCTGATCGAAACCCTTGGATTCAAAATAACGTTCCACCTCCGTTAGTTGTGCGACATAAGCACCCACTTCCTCGTCACTCGTAGGATAGAATGAACTACCCACTTTTTCGGGATCGACGGTTTGTGTTAAATACAATTGTTTCCAGTTTTTGGAAACGCGAACGTCGTTGTCTAAGCGTCCAAAAATATAAAAATTCAAGGCCGATTTTAATTCCTTAAACGGCGCCCAAATGCCTAGATTAAAGAGTAGAAATTCTAAATTATTTTCAAGCGTTGGATGATAAAGCATCTGTTTAACGCTCTTATTGATTTGATTTAAAAACGCAAATCGACTACTGGCCTGTACCGAAGATTTTGTAACAGATTGTGAATCGATTCGGTTGCGAATTTCCTGCACTTGCATGAGATTTCGGAAATTTCGTTCGACGCATTCGATCAGCAAAATATTTTTTTTGTCAGTCGCCAGTCGATACGGAACGGCCTTCGGAGTGGACCAGCGGACAAATTGGACTTCCCCGATTTTTTCAAAATACCTCGTATCCATGCTAAAAAAGGAATACAAATAACTGTCTCCAATTATGTGCATTTTGTA
>CANHCG010000067.1 GCA_947459055.1 Cytophagaceae bacterium
AAGGCATATTCCAAACCTAAGCGAATTCTTGCTTCATCCAATCCAAGGAAATTATCTATAAATCCGGAATTTAACGCCCCGAAACGATGCGAAATCCAAAAATTCAAATGTTTTTTCGCGATGGTTTCGACCGTTTGGCCATTAATTAATCGTGAGCCTTTAAATGTCGCTTGCGTATATACCTTATCCTTAGCGGCTTCTTTTTCAAGCATGGCCAATAAATCATCCTGCGCCCAAAGTGGAAGGCCAATAAATACCAGTAAAAATCCGAGGACTAATTTTTTCATTTCAGTGATTAGGAAAAAACGCGTAATGTCGTCCCAGACAAACTGGTTTGATAGGCTGTGATGCCCTTACTGCTGATATTATTGGTTTTGGCTCCCGTCAGGCTAAAGGTTGCCCCATGTGCCGGACAAGCAAATCCGCTACCTGTAAAATAGACTTGCGCTTGGCCTTCGTGTGAACAAATTTGGGTAACGGCCGCAAAACCATTTGTTGCTGCAGATGTACGTGCAATCACGACTTTGTTGAGAATGATGTAATTCCCTGCCGTATTTAATTTAGAATATGCGGCATTCGATAAATCTACGGTGAAATCCACCCCTCCAGAGGGAGTTACATTAGATTCATTTTCGCATGAACTTAAAGCGGTCGTGCCACAATATACGGCTAATAAAGAAGCTCCTTTAAATCCGAGTGACTTCAAAAACTCGTTTCGTTTGATTTTACTTTCCATTAGAGTTTATTTTTTTTAGGCTGTTTGCAAAACTACATTATTAACGGGCTTTTCCAAATGAGAATTGTCATACCTATGAATAATATCTATAAACTGGTAAAATACGATGACAAGTTCACTATTTGGCTCATTATGTTTACATTTGATTTTTAGACAGGAAGAAAGAACTTCATGATTACCGATTTCATCGCTCGATACGCCCTAAACCTCTTTTTCACCTTCTTGGTGATTCGATTTATTTATTATCCCAAGTACCGCAATAAGGACTTCGTTTTTACATTTTTTCTTTTTAATTCCATCCTTTTTGTGCTTTGTTTTTTATTGGCAGAGGCGGATTTGAAATTTGGTTTTGCCTTCGGTTTATTTGCCATGTTTTCTATGTTTCGCTACCGGACGGTCACGGTGCCAATCGGTGAAATGGGTTATTTTTTCTTGGTGGTCACGCTGGGAATTGTGAATTCGATTGCCTCGCTGGCTAATTATGAGTTGTTGGTCATCGCAAATGTTGTCCTTGTGTTCGTGACTTTCATTTTAGGCCGTTGGTTAAATTTAACGCACGAAAATCACCAATTTATCTGGTATGATAATTTAGAGTTAATTAAGCCTGCGCAGCGGGCGGCCTTGATAGCCGACCTGAGTGATCGGACGGGACTTCAAATTCATAAAATTCAAGTCATAAAAGTCGATTTTCAAAAAGCAGCGGCCCAAATCCAAGTTTATTATTTTTCGAAAGAAAACGAGTCCAGCGGTGCGGATCTGGAAGCTTAATTTCCTTTTTTGGCTATGCCTATGTTCTCAGGCGATTTGGGCTCAAAAGGATAGTTCTGCTATCTTGAAAGAGGTCGTAGTGCGAGGCCAAAAATCTGAAATCATCCAAGAGCCGGGTAAAAAAATATTCCAAGTGGGGGTGAATTTGACCAACCTCGGCGGGAATCTCTACGATGTCCTTTCAAATATTCCTTCCATTTACGTCACCAATGAAGGAGTCGTTCAATACCGAGGCAGTCAAAATTTGACGATTTACTTTGATGGGAAACCCTCCGGAATTTTAAATTCTTCCCGAGCCAACGCCCTCAGCCTTTTTCCGGCTGATATGATCGACCGCATCGAAATCATCTCAAATCCTGGCGCCAAATATTCCTCCGAAGGCAGTTCCGGTATCCTCAATATCATCTTGAAAAAAGATATCACCTCCGAAAGCCTGCGGTTCAATGCCAATGTGGGATCCCACGACAAATATGCTAGTTCCTTGTCATGGGCTCGAAATTCGAAGAAGTTTACGCATTTTTGGGACCTCAACTACAAAGAAAGTCAGCGCTACGATTACCAAAAACTTTACCGAGAAAACGGTTCTCCCTTTGGATTGGCAAAAATCTATCAGGACGCTGACGAAACAAATCGTGATCTCAATTATTCCCTTAAATGGTCCTCCATGTACCGCATGGACAAAAATAAATCCCTTTCAGGCTACTTTTGGGGCAGATTTGCCTCGGATCACAATTCCGAAACTCGCCTAAATACGACCACCTATTTCCGAGCCATGGAACGCCTGTACCGTCGTGAGTCGGATAAACGCGGGCAGGACCTTGGATTCGACCTAAATCTCTCCTTTCAAAATACGGTCATCGGGAAAAAAGAGTCGAAAATTGATCTGCTTTGGATTTCAAACCAAGGTGACGACGGCAATGATTTTTTGCAAAACTATTATTTTCAAAATTTTCAAACCCTGAATACCAATTTTCCCACCCGGATTGAACGAAGTAGGGCAGGTTCATCCAATTATACCCTGCTCTTTCAAGGCGATTTTAAACGAAACTTCGGAAAAACGAAATTTTTAGAATATGGGTTTAAATGGAACCAACGAAAATTTGTCAACCTCTTTGATTACGAAAAATTAAAATTAGCCATCTGGGAATTAGACCTTAAACGAAGCAATAACTTCGATTATTTAGAAAATATCCAAGCACTTTACGGCAATTACTCCGCTAAAATTAAAAAAATCACCTGGGAATTAGGTTTGCGGCTCGAAGCGACCCAACTCGATATCCAAAACGGATTCACCAAACCAAGCTACGTCAATTGGTTCCCCTCCGCCTCTTTCGTGAACGAAATTTCCAACAAAGAATCTCTTAGCTTCTCCCTTTCGACGCGGATTAGTCGGCCGAGTTATAGATCCCTAAACCCCTTTATATCCTTTGCGGATCCGATCAACCTTAACGCCGGAAATCCCAATTTACAACCCGAACGCGCCATTTTACTCGAATTTTCGCATACCAAAGACTGGAATAACTTCAGTATGTCAAATCAATTATTTATGCGAAATATTAACGGTTTAGTAAGTCGCGTAAGAACCCAACTCGAGGGCGATACTACGTTAACACGCTTTGAAAATTTGGCCCATTCCAGATCCATCGGTTTCGAAAATATGTTACAATTCTCGCCGACAAAAGCTTGGAAAGTGCAATTAACCAGCTCCATTTACCAAATGGATTTACAAGGTTTTTTCAATACACTAGCCATTCAAGAACAGCAATGGGCAGGTTCCGCGCGATGGAATAATCAATTTAAATGGGCAAACGGCTGGTCAGGCCAAATTACCTATTTATTTCAATCCTCCTTATTAAGCCCCTTGGGAATCATTGCCGACTATTATACCATTGACATGGGCATTAAAAAAGAATACATGAAGGGCCGATTAACCTTGAACGCCCGCATAAATGATTTGACAAATTCCCAAATAACCATTTACGACTCAAGGCCCTTTGGGATTGTTTCAGATTTAGAAAAGAAAAAAGAAACACGGATTTATTACCTAGGACTTTCCTATAAATTTGACGGAAAGAAAAAAATCAAAGAATTAAATCAGCGAAAAGCCATCAATGAAAAAGAGGCCGGAGAAGATTAAGGTTGTATAACCTCCAATCAAAACCAGCCTCTTTCAAGATCAATAGATCGGCTTATTTCTTTGGCATCAAACGGAAAACCATACCAGGATTTTCAGTTCCTACGTATAGATATCCATCAGCTCCTAATTTTACATTTCGCATCCGACCAAGGTTTACCAAAACTTTCTCCTGCGAAACAACTTTATTGTCTTTAATGACACAGCGATTTAAATAGTTAAACCGTAAAGAACCAATCATCAAATTCCCCTTCCAAGCTGGATATTTATCGCTATTCACAAAGGTTAAGCCCGATGGCGCGATGGACGGAATGAAATAAGAAATCGGTTGCTCCATGCCTTCTTTTTTCGAAATATTCGTGATCGGCTTTCCGTCGTAATTAATCCCGTAAGAAATGACAGGCCAACCATAATTGCGGCCCGATTGAATAATATTAATCTCATCCCCACCACGTGGACCGTGTTCTGTTTCCCAAATCGCGCCTGTTGAAGGATTCAAGGTTAAGCCTTGTGGATTACGTTGGCCATAAGAAAAAATACTCGGGTGGAATTTCGCTGGATCTTTTCCTACAAATGGATTGTCTTTAGGCACTGTTCCATCGTCGTGCAAGCGGTGAATTTTCCCGTTATCATTGTCCGTAAATTGAGGAAAATCCTTCTCCATTCCGCGCTCACCCACAGAGAAAAACAAGAATCCTTTTTTATCAAATGCGATCCGAGAACCATAATGATGGAAGGTCTTTGTGTAAGGAAGCGACTCGAAAATGTCTTGGGATTCCACCCACTGATTGTTCTTAATTTTTCCACGAACGATTCCGGTGGATGTAAGGGTTAAGCCACCTTCTTTCTTAAATTTCGAATAGGATAAATAAACCCAGCCATTTTGTTCGAATTGTGGATGCAACGCGATGTCCAATAAACCGCCTTGTCCTTTGGCCATCACTTCTGGCGTTCCTTTGATCGCTGTTTTGTTGCGTTTTTGGTCAACATGATACAAAGTTCCCGAACGATCTGAGATTAAATAATCTCGGTTTGGCAATTGCGCAAAACCCCATGGGCTATCAAAACCGGTCGCAATCGTATCCAAACTCACAGTCATGCCTTCTGAACTAAATACATTGGAGCTCGGTTTATTCGCGAATTTGTATTGTTCCACACCGGCTAAATTTTCCACGATCAAATCCGCTAATTTTTCGATATCCTTTTTGGAAAGCGTTTCCTTCCATGTGGGCATACCCATGTCTGAATAGCCATTTGAAATACTTGCGATTAATTCGGCCTTCGTATTTCCATGTTTCCATTTTCGATCCACAAAAGCTTCCACTTTTTCACCGTGGCAAGACGCGCAATATTGCGTGTAGATTTTTTCTGTGGGTTCATCTACCAACGGTTTTTTTGCCGGATTTGTCCAAGAAATTAGGCTTCCAACGCCTAAGATTAAAACTTCAAATAAGAGTATTTTTTTAAACATGGTATGAGGGTGTCTAGTTTTGCCACGAAGCTAAAAATATTTTTTTATAATTCTGTGTTTTATAATTGGTTAACACAAAGAAGAATTTTGTATTTTGCTTTTTCAAACCTGTTTACTCATGAAAATATATAGCGTACTAGGCTTGCTTTTGAGCCTGTCGTGCCAATTAATCGCGCAAGTTCCAACGGGCTCCTGGCTTTCGGTTAATCCAAGTAATTCAGCAGAAAAACGACATGAAAGTGGTTTTGTCGAATGTGATGGGAAATTTTATGCCTTGGGTGGGCGTGGAGTGAAGCCGGTGGAGGTGTATGATCCCAAAACAAACCGTTGGGAAAATCTTGGTATTGCCCCCATCGAATTTCACCATTTTCAAGCCATGTCTTTCCAACATGAAATTTATATCATTGCCGCCCTTACCGGTAAATACCCACACGAACAACCCATCGATCATTTTCTAATTTTTAATCCTAAAACCAATACTTGGCGTGATGGACCTTCTTTACCCGTCGACCGTCTCCGTGGATCCGCCGGAATTTGTCATTATAAAAACAAAATTTATGTGGTTTCGGGTATTCAAGATGGACATTGGGCTGGACATGTGACCTGGTTTGATGAATATGACCCTTCCACGCGTCAATGGCGAAAATTGCCCGATGCTCCTCGTGCACGCGATCATTTCCAAGCGGCGATGATGGGAGATAAACTTTATGTGGCCGGCGGTCGTACAAGCCATGCGGCCATTGGGAAAGTATTGGACCTTACTATCGGCGAGGTGGATGTCTATGATTTTAAAACGGGGAAATGGAGTACATTGGCCAATCCATTACCAACTCTTCGTGCCGGAACTACTTCCGTCGTTAAAAAACCCTACCTCATCGTGATGAATGGAGAAAGTACGAAACAAGTGCCTGCTCATGCGGAAGTGGAGGCATTGGATACTCGGACTGGTAATTGGCTTCGATTACCCGATTTGTTGCAAGGTCGTCACGGAACTTCGGCGGTGTATTTGAACCATAAAATCTATGTGATGGCAGGAAGTGCGAACCGCGGCGGTGGCCCGGAATTAAATACAATGGAATGTTTAGACTGGTAAAAGATGAGATATTTTAAAATTTTTGTTCCCATTGTCTTCCTAGGCTGCAGTTTATATGCAGTTTGGAGTTGTTCAGATGCGCAAGCCTCTGATACCTCCATGCCTGAGGTGGTGGATTATAATTTTCACATTCGGCCGATTTTGTCCGATCGCTGCTTCAAATGCCATGGGCCTGATGCGAACAAGCGACAGGCCAATTTACGCTTGGATACGCCTGAAGGAGCCTTTGCCGCCTTTAAGGATAATGCCAAAGCCCATGCCATCGTACCCGGCGATCCTTATGCCTCCGATGCCTTCACGCGTTTAATTACGAAGGATACCTCGGAGCGTATGCCGCCAATGAAGTCGAATTTGACCTTGAACCAACATGAAATCGATCTCATCGAAAAATGGATCGAACAAGGGGCAAACTATAAACCCCATTGGGCCTTTATTAAGCCTCTAAAATCTGATTTGCCCAAAGCTGATGCCGACTGGGCTCGTAATGAAATCGATTATTTCGTTTACGAAAAAATGGCCGAAAAGGGCTTGAAACCTTCGAAAGAATCAGATAAAGAACATCTTCTGAAACGTGTATGTTTGGATTTGATCGGCTTGCCTCCCACCTTGGAGATGCAAGAGCGTTTTTTGAAAGATACCAGCCCGAATGCCTATGAGAAGATTGTCAATGAGCTATTGGCTAATCCCCATTATGGCGAAAAAATGGCCACTCCCTGGCTAGATGTGGCACGCTACGCGGATTCCCATGGCTATCAGGATGACGGATTACGGACGATGTGGCCTTGGCGAGATTGGGTAATTCATGCCTTTAATAAGAATTATTCGTATGCGAAATTTGTGAAATGGCAATTGGCCGGCGATTTAATTCCGGGGGCCAACAAAGAAATGTTGCTCGCCACCGGCTTCAACCGTAACCACAAAATCACCCAAGAAGGCGGGGTGATCGACGAAGAATACCGCGTCGAATATGTAAATGATCGAACGAGTACCTTTGGGAAGGCCTTTTTGGCACTCACCTTCGAATGCTCGAAATGCCACGATCATAAATACGATCCAATTTCCCAAAAAGACTATTATTCCACCTTTGCCTTCTTTAATCAGGTGCCTGAAAAGGGACTTTTTGGAACGATTGATGCTTCTTTTGCCGATCCGCCGAATATGCGAATTACGACGCAAGACGTTAAAAAACTGTTAAATTTCATTAATAAACGGGATACCTCTGCGGTGGATGTGATGGTGATGAAGGATTCTGTTAACATGCGGAAGGCCTATGTGTTGACGCGAGGCAATTACGACATGCATGGCGCCGAAGTAGGCGTGGGTATTCCGAAAAGTATATTGCCTTATTCTCCGCAGAAATATGGACAAAATCGATTGGGATTGGCGAATTGGTTGGTCGATGATGCGAATCCTTTAACCTCCCGTGTTTTTGTGAATCGAATTTGGGCGCAGTTTTTTGGCCGAGGGATGGTGAAAACCTTAGGGGATTTTGGGATGCAGGGGGAATTGCCGACACACCCGAAATTATTGGATTGGTTGGCCGTCGACTTCAAAGCTCATCACTGGAACATTAAGCGTTTGGTGAAGCAAATTGTGCTTTCAGCGACTTACCGACAATCTTCCGACGTTCCCGCTGCCGCCCTCAAAAGCGATCCGGAAAACATTTATCTATCACATTCCTCTCGGATGCGTATTCCGGCGGAACAGGTGCGGGATCATGTGTTAGCATCTGCAGAGATTTTAAATGAGGAAATTGGCGGGCCGAGTGTCAAACCTTATCAGCCCA
>CANHCG010000068.1 GCA_947459055.1 Cytophagaceae bacterium
AGAAAGTCGTAAGAAGCATAAGCAAATGGATCGGTTGTTGAAACGCGGGGATATGTATTTGCAAAAGGATGTCGAGAATTCGCTTGATAATTTTGTGACACTAAATTTTAACAAAAAATTTGTTGTTCACCCCGGATTAGAAATCACGTTTATTCCTGCTGGTCATTTATTAGGTGCTGCTCACGTATATTTTGCCATAACCGAAGGGGATGAGGTAAAGACACTGGGATTTAGTGGGGATATTGGTCGGAAAGATTATCCCTTACACATTGATCCTGCGGTTTTACCTCCTTGTGATTATTTGGTTTGTGAAACAACGTACGGAAATCGAATTCATGAGGATAAAGTATCTCCTATGGATGCTATGGAGCAAATTATTCGAGAAACCTGCATCGATAAACCGGGTCGCTTAATTATTCCTGCTTTTTCTGTCGGTCGTACGCAGGCGGTGCTATTTACCCTTAATCGATTAATTGAAGAACGTAATTTTCCTGCTATTCGGGTTTTTACAGATAGTCCGATGGGACGTAGTTCCACTAAAATTTATGCCAAATATTTGTCATACTTAAATCCCGATGCTCGATCTTTTCAAAAGGAATATGATGAGTTATTTGATTTCGATAATTTGGTCTTTTTACAAACGGAGAAAGAATCCATGGCGATAAAGAATTACCACGAGCCTTGTATAATCATTTCTTCGTCGGGTATGATTTCTGGGGGGCGCGTGGAAAAACATATTGCGGATAATATTAGTAATACCCATTGCACGATTTTATTAATTGGATACGCGGCGGATGGCACCTTGGGTCGTGAATTATTGGCCGGAACGGATATGATTAAAGTGCGTGACCGGGAATATAAAGTAAATGCCCAAATTCGTAAAATCGATGTGTTTTCTGGACATGCGGATCAGATAGGTTTGTTGGATTTTGTCAAAAAGCAAGATCCTGTCAAGAATAAGATCGTTTTTCTTACGCATGGGGAAGAAGAGAGTATGTTGACCTTTACAGAAGAAATCAATAAATTAGGTTTTGATAATGTTATTTTGCCAACGAAGAGTGAGACTTTTATTCTTTAATCCTTAATTTTGCACGATTCATTTTTGAGAATTTATGAGAACATTATTAGAATTTGAAAAGCCTATCGCTGATTTAGAAGATAAGTTGATTGAAATGAGAAAGTTAGCGTTGGAAAATAATGTGGATGTTTCCGAAGCCGTAAATTCCTTGACAGAAAAGATTGTTGAATTGAAGAAAGAAACCTTTTCTAATTTGACACGATGGCAGCGTGTTCAATTATCTCGTCATCCTGATCGTCCCTACACCTTTGATTATATTGAGAAAATGTGTGATGAATTTATCGAAATTCATGGGGATCGTTCCGTAGCGGATGATAAAGCGATGGTAGGCGGATTTGGGAATATCAATGATGAGCTTTCGGTGATGTTTATAGGCCAACAAAAAGGGCGTAACACCAAAGAACGTCAATACCGTAATTTTGGAATGCCAAACCCAGAAGGATATCGGAAAGCCTTGCGCTTAATGAAAATGGCGGAGAAGTTCAACAAACCAATCGTATGTTTAATCGATACACCAGGTGCTTTTCCTGGTTTAGAAGCGGAGGAAAGAGGTCAGGGTGAAGCGATTGCTCGAAATATACGTGATATGTTTATGTTGAAAGTGCCAGTTATTTGTATCATTATTGGCGAGGGAGCCTCCGGAGGTGCTTTAGGCATTGCAGTAGGTGATCGAGTTATGATGATGGAAAATACGTGGTATTCAGTTATTTCACCGGAATCCTGTTCATCTATTTTGTGGAGAAGTTGGAATTATAAGGAACAAGCCGCCGAAGCGTTGAAACTTACGGCTGATGATATGCTTTCCAATGGGCTTATTGATGGAATTATTCCTGAACCGTTAGGAGGTGCTCATTTGGCCCCTGATATAGCTGCAGCCAATATAAAAGAGGTGATCATCGCTGAATTAAAAGTGCTTTCGGCGATGTCGGTTTCGGAACGAATAGACCAACGAATTGAAAAGTTCGGTAAAATGGGTGTAGTTGTCGAGTAAGATGAAGTCAAGCCATGCTTTACTTTTTGATTTAGGAAATGTGCTTCTGCCCATTGACCTTTCATTAACCTACCATGCGTTTAGTCGTTATTCAAATAGGTATTCTGCTACTCAGATTGAACAAATTACACATGAAGAAGGATTATGGCAAGCCTATGAAGCGGGTTTAGTTGATGAATCAACCTTTCGAAATTCGATTAAAGCACGCTTTGAAATGAATTGTAGTGATGCTGCATTCGATCAAGCCTTTAATGAATTATTACTTGGTTTTCACGATGGCTTGTATTCCTTCCTTTCAGATTTAGCACTTAATTTTGATTTATACTTGTTAAGCAATACGAGCTCGATACATGCTCGTGTGTTTTTAGCCAATGAATTAGGACCTGAAGGACAAAATGTTTTTGATCTTTTCCGGAAAGTGCACTTGTCTTTCGAAATGGGTCTTATAAAACCTAATCCAAAGATTTACGAACAAGTTATTCATGAAAATAATTTGTTGGCTTCCCAAGTAGTGTTTTTTGATGATAATTTCAGTAATATTGAATCTGCCAAAATATTAGGTATTCAAGCGATACATATTAAGGATCCCATGCGGTCTTTGGAACAAATTAAACAAAGTATTTTACACATATGTTAGTAAAATCTCCATTATTTGACCTCATTTTTAAATGGTCGGGTTGGCGCTTAGAGGGTCAAGTTCCTTCGCATTTGCAGAAATCAATTACTATTGTTTGTCCGCATGCGACTTGGAAGGATTTCCCCGTGGGCTTAGGGGCGCGCTCGTTAATGAATATTCCAATTTATTTTTGGGGTAAGAAAGAATTGTTTCAGGGTCCTTTTGGATGGATGTTTCGTTGGTTAGGCGGCTATCCAGTGGACCGAGGTAAGAAGTCAAATTTAGTTGATGCAATTGTTGATATTTATCAGTCCAAACCCGAATTTCATGCGGTTTTAGCCCCAGAAGGCACTCGAAAAGATGTCCAAGAGCTACGCACCGGATTTTATTACATCGCGGTTAAAGCACAGGTGCCTATTCTAATGATTGGTTTTGATTATGTCAATAAAAAAATTGTGATTCGGGAGCCGTTTATGCCGACAGGAAATTTTGAAATAGATAAACTTGAAATTGCTAAATTTTTCAAAGGCATTCCTGGCGTACAAAAATCATGGATTAAGAATTACCTTTCTTAAAATTTTGGGCTGAGGCTATGATTTTCTGGGCGGTTGTTTTACTTGCCCCTGCATCACCGATACAAGTTTTTAATTCTTCATAAGCATGTAATTGCTTAATTCTGGATGGGGAATCTGCAGGTAAAATTTCTTTTAATTCCTTTTTAAGGTGGGCAATAGAAAAATGATGTTGGATTAATTCGGGTATTGCGGCCCGGTCTAAAATGATATTAACCAAAGAAATGTATTTTATTTTGACCAACAGCTTAGCCAAGGAATAAAATAACCAGTCGGTTTTATATACGACAATTTGTGGAATTCCTAATAAAGCTGTTTCTAAAGTGGCTGTGCCTGAAGTGACAATCGCTGCCTGGGCCTCATGTAAAACTTGATAGGTCTTGTCAAAAATAACAGGTATGGAATAGTTAGCATATTCTTCCTTCCATTCTGAAACACCCGCCACAAAAAAATCTAGTTCAGGCATTTCATGACTCAAGGCTTCAAAAATGGGCATAGAGGCTTGAATCTCTTGTTTTCTACTACCTGGAAGAAGCGCTATATATCTACCTTCGCTTAACTTAGATGTTAGGTCAGGTTTAAATTCTGAAATCGCGTCTTGCAAAGGATTCCCCACATAATGCGTGGCTATGCCATGTGATTCAAATAAGAGTTTTTCGAATGGAAAGATGACATATAATTCATCGATCCATTTTTTGATGGTTTCGACACGACCTTTGTTCCATGCCCAAACCTTGGGTGCAATATAAAATTGCGTATGAAACCCCTTTATTTTAGCTATTCGCGCTGCTTTTAAATTAAATCCGCCATAATCGATGAATATGACAGTGTCAGGTTGGAATGCCTCGATTTGTTCACCAAATAATTTAAATAGATTTTTTAATCGGGAGAGGTTTTGAAGAACTCCCAATAGACCCATAATGGCTAATTTTTTATGATGAACTAAGATATTTGCCCCAGCCTTTTGCATTTCATCTCCTCCCCAGGCTTGGATTTCAGCAGTTGGATCTATTGATTTAAGCTCTTTAATGAGATTAGATCCATGTAAATCGCCTGATTTTTCGCCAACCAAGATGAAGTATTTCATAGGCTATTCCCCGAAATATTCAACGGAGTTTTTATTCGTTTCAATCAAATGAATCTTATGCAAAATAGCTGTTTGAGATGTAGATGCAATTTTAGGCGCTAAAATATTCCAAAATTCCATGACTAAAATTTCACAACTTGCCAGCTTATCCTTCATAAACGGAACGTCTAAATTTAAATTTTTATGATCTACTAAATCAATGATTTCTTTTTTAATTAAATCACCCAATTGTTTTAAATCATAAACAAAACCCGTATCAGGATCAGGTATTCCTTTGACAGTAACGATTAATTCAAAATTATGACCATGCCAATTGTTATTCGCACAAGGACCAAAAACTTCTTGATTTTTTTCGTCTGACCAGGCAGGATTGAATAGGCGATGCGCCGCATTAAAATGTTCCTTTCGGATTACATAAACCATTGTTTTCAGTTTGTTTAGCGGATATCTGGGAAAACAGTAGCAGATAGTCCAATTATTCCACAAAGGTACGAAACGTATCGAGATATTATGTAAATTTGAAAATTAAACTCATGAAACGATGATCATTGTTACCGGCGCTGCAGGATTTATAGGAAGTTGTTTAATCCAACGACTCAATGAATTAAATTTTAATTACATCATCGCTGTCGATGATTTTTCTTTTGAAGAGAAGAATAAGAATTTGATTAATAAAAAAATTAAAGCACGTGTCGAAAGAACAGAATTCATGGCTTGGTTGGATTTAAACTATCAAGAAGTAGAGTTTATTTTTCATATCGGCGCGCGAACGGATACGACAGAATTTGACAAAGCGATTTTTGATGAATTGAATGTTAATTATTCCAAAGACATATGGAATCGTTGCGTTGCCTATCAAATACCTCTAGTATACGCTTCTTCAGCGGCTACCTATGGACTCGGAGAGATTGGTTATGATGATAATGAGGCTACAATTCCTCAATTGAAGCCTTTGAATCCATATGGGGATTCGAAAAATGATTTTGATATCTGGGCCTTGGCTCAAGAAAAAAAGCCATTCTTTTGGGCTGGTCTGAAATTTTTTAATGTCTATGGGCCTAATGAATATCACAAAGGTCGGATGGCTTCAGTGATTTGGCATGCTTACAATCAGATTTTAGCCAATGGTTCCTTAAAATTATTTAAATCACACCATCCCAATTATTTAGATGGGGAGCAACTTCGTGATTTCATCTACGTGAAAGATTTAGTCGAAGTTTGTGTCTTTCTCATGGAGCATCGGAAAAATTCAGGTATTTATAATTTAGGCACTGGTATAGCACGTAGTTTTAATGCCTTGGGTACCTCTACATTTAATGCCTTAGCTAAACCAGTTCAAATTAATTACATCGATACGCCTATTGATATCCGGGATAAATACCAATACTTTACGGAGGCCAATATGGCTAAATTACGAAGTGTGGGATATGTCAAACCTTTCTACAGCCTAGAAGAAGGTGTTAAGGATTACGTTCAGAATTACCTCATGAAGGGTCTTTACTGGTAATTTTTTTTAACCCTTCTTCAAGAAATCCTTTGCCATAAGCTAATAATTGAATGTTTGCTGCGATGAGTCCTAGACAGGCTACCTGAATATTTTTTGTACTAAGTAGTCCATCGATTAGTAATAAGGCCCAATAAAAAGCCAAAATACCCGAAAAATAAATGCCTAAGTTGACATCAATGATGTTCAAAAAAATTGTATTCCAGAAAAATAGGAAATAAGCTAATGGTAAAAAATGGACCCATTTTAATTCTTTTGGATAAAATCGGCTGATGTTAATACGCGCCCGACCGAAAAAATGCAATTGTTTATAAAATTGGCTAAAACTCGTCCTTCGTTTATGGTATATAAAAGCCTTGGGTAGAAGGCCCGAGGTAAAACCTTGTGAAATACATCGAATACTGAATTCGATATCTTCACCCATGCGAGTGATTTTGAAACCTTTAGTAGCTTCCCAAACTTTTCGTGAAATTCCCATATTAAAACTCCTGGGGTGAAATTGTCCTCCCATATTTTTGGCTTTTCCACGTATGCCACCCGTGGTGAATACGCTTGTCATGCTAAAACTAATGGCTTTTTGGATTGGACTAAAACTTGGATGTTCCTTGTCAGGCCCACCGAATAAATCGAGCTTGCCTTCTATTATACCTCGGTTTACCTCTGATAAATAATCCGGCTCAACTAAAGCATCCGAATCAAGAATGATAAAAAAGTTGCCATTCGCGCGTTCAAATGCATAATTTCTAGCAAAACCTTGACCTCCATTTTCTTTGACGTAATAAGATAAGTTTAATTTGGATTGATAACTTTTTACGATATCTTTTGAACTGATTTCGGAGCCATCTTCGATAATAATCACTTCAAAATCCTTGAAATCTTGTTGTTGGAGGCAACTTAATAATTCATCCAATTCCTGAGGACGGTTGTAAACTGGAATGATGACGGAAAAGTGTACCATCGTTCGCTAGGATTTAGGCCGAAATGGCACGAAGGGTTTGATCACTCGCTTCAATAATTTTGGTTAATTCTGTTTCGCCAATGGCATCCGAAAGAAACCAAGATTCAAATTGAGAAGGAGGGAGGTAAATTCCTAATTCTAACATTCCTTTAAAGTACTTTCCAAAAAGTGCTGTGTCGGATGTTTTTGCATCTGCAAAATTTTGAACCTCGACATCCGTAAAAAATAGGGTAAACATCGAACCGATTTGGTTCACAGACCCCTTTATTCCATACTTCTTAATTTGAGATCGAATCGCCAAGGCTAATTCTTTTCCTTTATTTTCTAAACGTGTATATACGTCTAAATCGTTACTGATTAAATCTAACATAGCTAAACCCGCCGTTGTCGCTAAAGGATTTCCAGAAAGAGTACCTGCTTGATATACAGGTCCGGATGGAGCAATCATGTTCATAATTTCTGCTTTCCCACCATAAGCGCCTACAGGTAATCCTCCTCCTATAATTTTCCCAAAGGTTGTTAAATCGGGTTTAATACCGCAAACTCCTTGGTAACCACTAGGTGATAATCGAAAACCAGTCATAACTTCGTCGAAAATTAATAAGGCGCCATTTGCTTGGCATAGTTGTTGTATGCCGGCTAAATAACCCTCTTTGGGAATTACCAATCCCATATTTCCTACTACAGGCTCCAAGATAACAGCTGCTACATCCCCTTGATTGGCTTCAAATAGGGATTCTAAGGCGGTTAAATCATTATAAACGGCGGTTAGCGTATCCTTTGCCGTCGATATGGTGACGCCTGGACTATCTGGAGTTCCTAATGTGGCTACGCCAGATCCTGCGGCGATGAGAAAAGAATCCCCGTGGCCGTGGTAACAACCTTCAAATTTGATGATTTTATCTCGTTTTGTATAGGCCCGAGCTAATCGAATGGCAGCCATCGTAGCCTCTGTCCCTGAATTAACCAAACGAACCTTTTCCATGGATGGAACCATGGAAACGATTTTTTCTGCAATAATTACTTCATTGTAACTTGGCGCGCCAAATGAAAATCCATTTGCTAATGCTTTTCTAACGGCATCCTCAATTACAGGATGAGCTTGGCCAAATAACATGGGTCCC
>CANHCG010000069.1 GCA_947459055.1 Cytophagaceae bacterium
AACCCTTTTTGGACTAACATCCCTCTTGTTTCTTCTCCAAAGGCCTGATTAATTTCTAAGGCCAAATAACCGCCTTTGCTCAAGCGGTCCATCGCAAAATCCGCCAAGGCCACATAAAATTTCAATGGATCTGCATTCGGCACAAACAATGCCACATGCGGCTCAAAATCGAGTACATGAGACTGCATATCCTCCTTTTCCTTTTCTAATACATAGGGGGGATTTGAGACAATAATATCCCATTGGCCTTGGGTGTAAGACCATGAAAAAAGATCTTGTTGGTGAAATGCCACTCGCGCGCCTAGCTTTTCAGCATTCGAAGCCGCGGTCACTAAAGCCTCCTCAGAAACATCCCATGCACTCACCTCCGCTCTCGTGGCTAAGGCAAGACTTATTGCGATGCAACCTGAACCCGTTCCCACATCCAACACATTTGAATCAGGTTTAATCAAAGGAATCACTTTCA
This sequence comes from Cytophagaceae bacterium, assembly GCA_947459055.1. Classification (GTDB taxonomy): domain Bacteria; phylum Bacteroidota; class Bacteroidia; order Cytophagales; family Spirosomataceae; genus Aquirufa. The sequence continues at coordinate 467 of CANHCG010000069.1, forward strand.
ATACCAATTCCTCTGTCTCCGGCCTTGGAATTAAAGTGGACGGATTTAAATTATATAGTCGATCCAAGAAAAATCCAGCGCCCATGACATATTGCAGGGGCTCCCCGCTGGCCAGCCGGTGCAAGCGATCATCCCAATCCCTGAAAGGCTCAACCGCTTTTCCCATCATCACCTCGGTAGCCGACAATCCAAATCCAATATCCAAGCAACGATTAGCAATCGCTTTTCGCTCCTCACGAGAATATTGCTCACCTAAGGCATGGATAATGGAATCAAAAAGATGAGTAGAGGAAATTTTTGTCATTTGAATAAATTCAAGCAAATTTAGGACTATTTTTTTGATGGAGTTTGCATAAAATCCCTATATTTGAAATTCTAAACAATTACCTATGAATATAAATCGAAGAGAGGCGGTCCAACGGGTCGCGGCACTCATGGGGGGCATGATTTCTGCCCCAGCTATGGCCGGCATCATGGGCCAAAAAACCAACCAAGGTACATTCGTTTCCTTTTCTACTGAGCAAGTAGCACTGATCGTTGCGATTGCTGATGTGATTATTCCTTCGACCAAAACACCAGGCGCCCAGGCTGCTGGTGCGGAAAGATATATCTTGAATGTCGTTCAAGATTGTTACACGAAAGCCGAACAAGATGCTTTTTATGCGGGTTTAGTAAAAATAGACGCGGATTGTAAGTCCAAAACCGGGAAGGGTTTTGTACAAGCGACAGATGTACAGAAAAAAGAAGCCTTAACCGCATGTATGCTGGAAGGTGATGTGGCGAGAAAAGCGAAAAAAGGTGTCACTCCTTTTTTCTTTATGATCAAAGAACTTTCGACCGTGGGTTATTTTACGTCGAAAATTGGCGCTACAGAGGCGCTAGAATACCTCCCGATTCCAGGGAAATTTGATGGATGTATGCCTTTGGATCCAAAACAAAAAACCTGGGCTTTATAATTTACCTGAACTATTTGACCAATGAATTTAAATATAGACGCAATCAAATCGATCACCTATGACGCAATCGTCGTAGGATCTGGGGTATCCGGAGGCTATGCTGCAAAAGAATTAACTGAAAAAGGAATGCGCACCTTAGTCTTGGACCGGGGCAAGCAAATGGAACATATTACCGGTTACGAACCGAGTTACAAAGATCCTTGGGATTTTAAATACAATGGCTTATTGACCCAAGAACAAAAGGCTTCTCACCCAAAACTATCCCGCGATTATCCCTACAATGAGATGACCGAGAAGTATTGGATGAACGATTCAGACTCCTTATATAAAGAAGAAAAACGGTTTGACTGGTTCAGACCGAATATCGTTGGAGGAAAATCCATCATGTGGGGCCGTCAAACCTATCGCTTGAGTGATTTGGATTTTGAGGCTAATCTAAAAGAAGGTATTGCCGTTGACTGGCCGATTCGCTATGCGGAAATCGCTCCTTGGTATTCGTATGTCGAAAAACATGTAGGTATTTCGGGGGAGGCTTTGGGCTTACCGCATTTACCAGATTCGGAGTTTTTAAAGCCGATGGAGATGTATTGTGTGGAAAAAGAAGTTCGTAAAAGAATTGAAAAGAATTTTCCGGGTAGACATATGACGATTGGTCGGGTAGCGAATTTATCGGAGGCGAAGCAGGCTCAATTAGGCATCGGCCGTTCAGCTTGTCAGTACCGTAACAAATGTCGCTTAGGTTGTCCTTATGGCGCCTATTTCAGTACGCAATCTTGTACCTTACCACCAGCGGCGAAAACGGGTTTATTGACCTTGCGTCCAGATTCATTAGTATCTGAAATCATTTACGATGCGCAAAAGCAACGAGCGAAGGGTGTTCGGGTAATCGATACGGTGACGCATGAAGTGAAAGAATATTTTGCGAAAGTGATTTTTGTGTGTGGTTCGACGGTTAGTACAACGGCCCTATTATTGAATTCAAAATCAAATCGTTTCCAAAACGGTTTCGGAAATGATTCAGGTGAATTAGGTCATAATTTGATGGACCACCACTTTAAGCTTGGGGCTAGTGGAACTTGGGAAGGAGATGAAGATAAATACTACATTGGTCGGCGGGCGAATGGAATCTACATTCCAAGATACCGTAATATAGGAAATGACAAACGTGATTATGTACGTGGTTTCGGATATCAAGGAAGTGGTAGCCGTCAAGGTTGGAATCGTGGCATCGGCGACTTAAGTTTTGGTCCAGATTACAAAGATTCGATGACACGTCCAGGTCCTTGGTCGATGGCCTTAGGTGGTTTCGGTGAGACTTTGCCTTACCACGAAAATAAGATGTATTTAGACCCGAACACCAAAGATAAATGGGGTTTACCCGTGGTTGTGTTCGATGCGGAATTCAAAGAGAATGAGCGTAAAATGCGGAAAGACATCATGAATGATGCGGGTGAAATGTTAGAAGCGGCGGGATTGAAAAATGTCAAAGCTTATGACAACGGTTCTTATCCAGGTATGGCCATTCATGAAATGGGTACGGCACGGATGGGTCGTGATCCCAAAACCTCGGTATTAAATGGCCACAATCAGGTACATGCGTGTAAAAATGTATTTGTGACGGATGGGGCCTCGATGACCTCCGCTTCGTGCGTAAATCCTTCCCTTACCTATATGGCATTAACAGCCAGGGCGGCGGATTTTGCTGTGAAGGAAATCAAAAAGAAAAATTTATAAGAACAACTAACATGCGGATTTCGGTCCGCATTTTTTTTCAATCCTCTCAATGAAAAAAATCATGTTAATGTCCGCCATGTGTGTCGGGCTTTTTTCAACCATGGCAGCAGCACAACAAACCTATCCCACCATCGGAAAAATCCACCGATTGGATCCGGCACTAGATCATTTATTAGATACCACCTCCAAAATTGAAATTTTGGGAACAGGCTATACCTGGTCGGAAGGTCCTGTTTGGGTAAAAAAAGGGGGCTATCTATTATTCTCTGATGTACCTGAGAATGTAATTCATAAATGGTCGGCAAAGGAAGGCGTCACACCATTCCTCAAACCTTCAGGCTATACAGGAACTGGGGTTTATTCAGAAGAACCAGGTTCAAACGGCTTGATCATTAACAAAAAAGGAAATTTGGTTTCTTGCGAGCATGGCGATCGTCGCATCGCTGAAATGCCTTTGGATAAGCCAGAACAAAAGAAGACCCTTGCGCATTTATTTGAAGGTAAAAAACTCAATAGCCCGAATGACCTGGTTCAAAAAAGCAGCGGCGAGTATTATTTTACGGACCCTCCTTATGGGCTTCCAGGTCGCGGAAAGGACGAACCTGCGAAAGAATTAGCGTTTCAAGGGGTTTACAAAATCGACAAAAAAGGAAATTTAAGCTTACAAACCACCGACCTCGTTCGGCCAAATGGCTTGGCTTTTAGTCCAGACGAAAAAATATTGTATGTAGGTCAATCTGACATGAAAGGTTTGGTTTGGATGGCCTACCCGGTGGAAAAAGATGGAAATTTAGGCAAGGGGAAAGTGTTTTTTGATGCGGGCTATCTTTCGAAAAAAGGCTGGCGTGGCGCACCAGATGGATTCAAAGTGGACAAAGAAGGAAATCTATGGGCGACTGGACCTGGTGGTGTGTTAATCATTAGCCCGGAAGGAAAATTATTGGGTCGAATTGAGGCGGGGTCGGCGACGGCCAACTGCGCATTCGGCGAAGACGGTAAAACCTTATTTATCACGGCCGACATGAATTTACTTCGTGTCAAAACCAAAACTACAGGGATCGGATTCTAATCCGTCACCTTTATTCAATATTTCATTTATCCACCGTTCGATAAACGAATGGTGGATTTTTTTAACTAAATGGAAATAAGAAAATTAAACAAAAAAAATATTTGTTTTTTTTTCAAAATCACGCCCTTGATTTCTCTTCCACAAGTAGCCCACAATATTGCCCTGAACGGCCTGATTGTTGATTTATCGAGATGCAATTATTGTATTTTTTTGATACAATATTAAACTATCCTTATTCGGATAAGGATAGTTACCGGCTTTTTGACGAGTATATTTAGCGGTTATATTCAACTTATATTAACTAAATCCATTTCTATGAAAAAAATTCAATTAACATTATTTATGATGCTATTGATTTTCCAGGGATTTGCACAAAGTCTGCAAGTAAAAGGAAAAGTTAGCTCATCAGACGGAGCGGGAATTCCTGGAGTTTCCGTAACGGAAAAAGGCACGAACAACGGTAGCGTGACCAGTGCGGATGGTAATTATACCATCAAAGTGGCATCGGGGGCAAATGCAGTCCTTGTGTTTTCATCTGTAGGGATGAACAGTAAATCAGAAACAGTTAGAAATCGAACTATAATCGATGTGACACTAGAGGATAATTTGAAGGAATTATCTGAAGTCGTGGTGGTTGGTTATGGCTCTCAAAGAAAACAAGATATTACCTCTGCTATTTCGGTTATCGGCATGAAGGATATCGGGGAGCAACCGGCAAACAATTTGAACCAAATGTTACAAGGACGTGCCGCTGGGGTTACTGTGAAGCAGAAAAGTGGTACTCCGGGTGGATTATTTGAAGTTCGTGTTCGTGGTATCGGTTCCTTAGGAGCAGGTAGTGATCCTTTGTATGTAGTTGACGGATTTGTCGTAGGTACTTCAGTAGGTCAAAACTTTAACCCAAATGATATTGAAAGTATTTCAATCTTAAAAGATGCGGCTTCGACTGCGATTTATGGAGCTAGAGGATCAAACGGGGTAGTGTTAATTAACACGAAAAATGCGAAGGAAGGAAAGGTAAATATCAACTTCACCTTAGACCATGGAATTCAAAATATCCCAATGTCTCGTAGAACACCTGTATTAAATGGTGTTGAATTTGCACAATTCAAAAAAGAGATCTTTGAAGATAACTTCCGATATTTTAAACAAAAAGAACCAACGTTAGAAGATGTGCCATTAGGATATCGTTATCCTGAGCAAACGAAATTTTCTACCGATTGGTTTGGTGCGATTTTAAATAATAATGCGCCTTATACGGATGCCAACTTGACGATTTCTTCAGGTAAAGGAACGATGAAATCCATGTTTTCTGTGGGTTATTTCAAAGAGTCTGGCTCTATCGTAAATACAGGTTATGAGCGTGTTTCGGTTCGTAGCAATTTGGGTGGTCAAGTCACTAAATTTTTAAACGTAGGACTTAATGTAAACGGAAGTATTACTAAGCAAAACATTGCCAATACAGATGGACGTAGTGCTTTAGTAGGGGGTGCTCTATTGATGGATCCACGTGAGCCGATTTACAATGCAGATGGTTCGATGAGACCGTACATTGGTGGAGTTGACGGAGCTTTTGGTTTCCCAAATCCATTGTTTTTACTTCAAAATGTTACACGTCGTAGGAATATTGCTGATGTGTTAGCCAATGCTTACGCGGAGTTCACCATTTTGCCTTCTTTGAAGTTTAAGTCTTCAGCTAATACAAAATTGAACTACAATGCATTTAAGGAATATGTGCCTTCGACGATCGGTGCCTCTGTGGCATCAGGAACGGCGGGTGCTCCTCCGAGAATTGCTACGGCTAGAGATATTACGGATCGTTTGTTCAACTATTCATTTGACCAATTATTAACCTACAATCCTAAGATTGGGGAAGACCATAAATTGGATGCTATGCTTGGTTTCACAGCACAAGAAGAGAATGTATATGGAATTGATGCATCAGGAAATACATTCCCGGATGATTTAGTTCGTTACATTGGTGCAGCTTCGATTAGATCAGCTAACTCATATGAGAATGGTTGGACTTTGATGGCTTATTTTGCGCGTGCCAACTACTCATTCAAAGACAAGTATTTATTCTCGGCATCTTTCAGAAGAGAGGGTAGTTCACGTTTTGGAGAATTCAATAAGTTTGGAGACTTCCCTGCAGCGTCGATTGGTTGGAGAATTTCTGAAGAGCCATTCATGAAGGATATTCCAGTTATCAATGATATGAAATTGCGTGCGAGTTGGGGTGTAACTGGTAACAACAACATTGGTAACTACCCAAGCTTAGCTTTCGTGGGTATCAATAACTACATCTTAAACAATTCGTTTGCACCTGGAAAAGTAATTAGTTCGTTTGCAAACTCCTCATTGAAATGGGAAAAATCAGATCAATTAGATTTAGGTTTAGACTTAGCGACGTTTAATAATAAGTTGACTTTCACGTTTGAATACTACAGAAAGTTGACGAATGACATGTTACTTCCTGTATCGATCCCAGCTGTTTCAGGTTTTACAACCAGTTTGGACAACATTGGTCAGGTAGAGAACAAGGGAATCGAGTTAAGTGTTGATTACCGATCTAATTTAGGACCTGTTAATTTCAGAACAAATGTTAATATTTCTGCCAATCGCAGTAAAATCTTAGCGATTAAAGGGGCCAATGATATGTTGTATTACGGTAGTTTCTACGGTGGTTATAACGTAATGAAAGTAGGCCGACCAATTGGTATGATTTATGGTTACAAGAAATTGGGTATTTTCAATACGCAAGCTGAAATCGACGCTTGGGCTAAGCAAGATGGTGTAATCCCAGGGGGTATGAAGTTTGCGGATACGAATGGAGATGGTGTTGTATCTTATGATACGCAAGACATGGTTGAAATCGGTAATCCAAATCCAGATTTCACATGGGGCTGGACTGTTGCAGCAGACTACCGTAAATTTGACTTAAATATTCTATTTGTTGGAGCTCAGAATTTTGATATTTATCGGAACATTGAGGCGTCTACGATGAATATGGATGGTGTATTTAACGTGTTAACTAAGGCGAAGGACCGTTGGCGTTCCGCCGCAAATCCTGGTACAAATCCAAATGACAAAAACTCACAAGGAGGTACCAATTACTTTAAGTGGTCACGTGAAAGTAGCGAGCGTTATGTATATGATGGTAGTCACATCTGGTTGAAAGCAGTTACTTTAGGTTACACATTGCCTAAAATGAAATCTGTTTTCAGTGATGCGCGAATTTTCTTTACAGCGAATAACCTATTCTTATTTACAAACTACCCAGGAAACAATCCGGATGCGGGTGTAAGAGGTGGTACAGAATTGAATAATGATGATGAGTCATATCCAGTTCCACGTACATTAGCTGTAGGTCTCAAAATAAACTTATAATGAATCGAAACATGAAAAAAATATCATTTTATATCATCTTGTCCCTTTGTTTGACACAGATATCGTGTCAAGAGGACTTTCTAAAAACCACCGATCCTACTAGAATTGGCCGTGATTTGTTTTATCAAAATCAGACTCAATTTGAACAAGCTTTGAATGGTGTGTATGGTCAATTGCAAACGATTACCAACTCAGCGTATATCCAACAAGAAATGATGTCGGATAATACAACCTTTGATTTTAATCCATTAGATCGTGGGGGTGCAGCTGGTTGGGAAGCTTTTGAATATTCTACTGT
>CANHCG010000070.1 GCA_947459055.1 Cytophagaceae bacterium
AAGATTGAACGCGTATTCGAATAATTTAAGGCTGTTACATTCCCAATAGTCGCGGAGCCCAACGAGAACTTAAATCCGCCTGATAAAGACGCACGCATATCTGGCAAAGCCGATGATTGTATCGGAACCCAATTGTTTTTCAATGAAGCCCCTATTCCATCTAAAGCCGCTGGAGTAGAATTAAGTAAAGCCGTACGATTGGCTGGAAAAGACTTAGGCAAGTTGAAATATCCAAAATCAAATCCAGTCCATGCATTTACGGAATTTTTAGTTGAATAAAACCTTTCCCCAGTTGATCCCTCCCGATACGAACTCGAAATGTCCAACGTGATAAAATTATTTTCAGGAATCGATTTAGTAAAGATCTTCACCACACCTCCAGCAAATTCGCCTGGGATTTCAGCTGATGGCGATTTAAACACCAAAATCCGATCAATCTGACCTGCAGGAATAATATCAAATGAGAACGAACGAACATCCGTTTCCATCGATGGCGCGAAGGCATTGTTTAATTGAACCGTATTATATCGCTCATTTAAGCCACGAATATTAATAAAACGCTCCCCAAAAATCGTAACCCCAGGAACACGCTTTACTACTTCGGCTGCTGTACGATCCAATGTCTTGGTAATTTGTGCAGCGGAGATTCCACTTACCACTAATTGAGCGGCTTTTAACTCAGAAATAACTGAAACTTCAGTATTGGTTAGGCGCTGAGCCACGACCTTTACCTCCGCTAAGGTTGCGGATTCTTCCGCGATAGCTATATTTAATTCTGTCACTTGATCCGCTGTCACTTTCACACCTTCATACACCTTAGGTTGATAACCCACAAAAGAAATTTTCAACGAGTAAGTCCCCGCTGCCAATTTTCCAAAATCAAAAAAACCATTAATGTCTGTGGCCGCTCCTTTCGTAGAACCTTGAATTAAAACAGTTGCCCCGATAATATCTTCCTTCGTCTTCTCATCCTTAATGGTTCCCCGAAGAACCCCCGTTTGCTGTGCAAAAGCGCCGAAAATGAATAAAAATTGAATTAAAAAAATGTTGGTGTAATTTTTGAAAGAGTTCATAAATGATTTTTGGTGTTTTTTACGACACAAAAATACCTCTCGACAAGCGCCTCCTCGTTATGTGATGATTAACCGTTTATTAGGAAATTGTTAAGAAATTATACTGCCCTTAACAATTTCTTAACATAGGGTTTTTGTTAGCCCAACCATTTACTTCTTAGTCCTAAAATTTAACATCGAAACCGTATTAAAAATGGTATTATTCAAAGAAATATAATTTTTTATAGAAGAACTTTCTTGGAAAATTTAAATTTTATGCGGATTTAATTTGGAGTTTATTTTAAACGCCTAGTTTTGATACAAGAAAACGGAAATATTTCCGCCTAAGTTTTAACTAGTATATGTTATGAAAAATTTCATCCCAAAAAATTCAATTGCAGCGGTTGCTTTCGCTGCGTTGTTGTCACTTTCATCTGCTGCCTCTGCATCGGAGTTGTCGCTACCTGTTTCCATCGAACAAGTAGGAAAATTGAAATTTTTAGTAAGCCCTGAATTGAAAACGCAATTAATTGTTACCATATACGATACTGATAATAATTTGATCCATAGCGAAGCCATCACAAGTAAAAAGATGTTCAGTTTTGCGGATTTGGTGGATGGCGCTTACCGCATGGAAATTTTAGATGCGCGCAAAAATCTCTTGAAATCCAAAACTTTTAGCATTAAAACCGAAGTGAAACGTGATTTAGTTGCCATTCAATAAGGTCTATCAACAAGTGAAAGATTAAGGGAAAAGGGCACGGAAATTCTGTGTCTTTTTTTTATGGATTTAAATCAATTTTTTCAGCCAAAAACCCATCCTTTTTTCCTATTTTTGTCGCCCTTAGTACCCACATTTTAGACGCATATGGATTTTTTGGAAGGATTAAATGAACCTCAGCGGAAAGCCGTTCAGCATATCGATGGACCTCTGATGATCATAGCCGGTGCCGGTTCAGGCAAAACACGGGTACTTACTTACCGAACCGCCTATTTAATCCAGCATGGGGTGGATCCTTTTTCGATTCTTTTGTTGACATTTACCAACAAAGCCGCCGGCGAAATGCGTCACCGTATCGAATCGGTCATCGGCTCCCAAGCCAAAAACATTTGGATGGGTACTTTCCACTCCATTTTTGCCAAAATCCTCCGCTTCGAAGGAGAACGTCTTGGCTATACCTCGAACTTTTCAATTTACGATACCGACGATTCCAAATCACTCATTCGCGCCCTCATCAAAGAACAAAACCTCGATGATAAAGTCTATAAAGTGAATTTGGTGCTCAATCGGATCTCCAATGCAAAAAACCGGCTCATCGGCCCCGAACAATACCTCGGCTCCTCCGTCCTAGAACACGAAGACCGCCTGGCGAAAATTCCGATGATGGGCCAGCTCTACAAAAGCTATTGCGCCCGTTGCTTCCAAGCAAACGCCATGGATTTCGACGATTTACTTTTTCAAACGAACATCCTCTTTCGTGACCATTTGGACGTTCTAAATAAATACCAACATAAATTTAAGCACGTCATGGTCGACGAGTTTCAGGATACCAACGTCTCCCAATACCTCATCACCAAAAAACTCGCCGCAGTCAATCAAAATATCTGCGTCGTAGGGGACGATGCCCAAAGTATCTACGCCTTCCGTGGCGCCGATATCCAAAATATCCTGAATTTCGAACGCGATTACGCCGATTTAACCACCATCAAACTGGAGGAAAATTACCGCTCCACCAAAGCCATCGTGGCAGTGGCAAATTCCATCATTTCGAGAAACAAAAGCCAATTGAAGAAAGACGTCTTTACGTCTAACGAAGAAGGCGATCAAATCGAAATCATCCGCGCCAGTTCCGATAACGAAGAAGGTCGACTCATCGCCTCCACGATTTTCGAAACCCGACAAAAAGAAGTCGGCTTTACCTGGGCCGATTTCGCTATTTTATACCGAACAAATGCCCAATCCCGTTCTTTTGAAGAATCATTGCGCCGACTAAACATCAAATACCGGATCGTCGGAGGACTTTCTTTTTACCAACGAAAAGAAATCAAAGACGTCCTCGCCTACCTACGTTTTGTGGTCAACCAAAACGACGAAGAAGCCTTTAAACGCATCATCAATCTACCTAAACGTGGCATCGGTGATACCACCATCGCGAAAATTGCAGTCACAGCAGCTGAAAATCAAATGTCGATATGGGATGTGGTATCCAACATCAACCAGTTTCAAGGCAACCGCGGCAGCGCTCCCATCGAACAATTTGCCGACCTTATTAAGTCCTTCAAACTTATGGTCGAAATCGAGCAAAAAGATGCCTATGAAGTAGCTTCTCATGTCGCCAAAGCTTCCGGTCTCGTACGCGAACTCTACGAAGACAAAACCGTGGAAGGCCTCGCACGTTACCAAAACATGCAAGAATTACTGAATGCCATCAAGCAATTCGTCGATTCTGAAGAAAATGAGGATAAATCGCTGGGGACCTTTTTGCAGTCAGTATCTTTATTGACAAATGCCGATACGAACGAAGACCCCAACGACCGTGACAAAGTCACCCTCATGACCGTCCACTCCGCCAAAGGCCTCGAATTCAAACATGTTTTTTTGGTCGGCTTGGAAGAGGATTTGTTTCCTAGCCAAATGATGCTGCAAAGTCAGGCCGACCTCGAAGAAGAACGTCGCCTATTTTACGTTGCCATCACCCGCGCTGAGAAAAAATTAATGATTTCTTATGCGGAATCGAGGTATCAATTTGGCCGACTGAAAAGTTGCGAACCCAGCCGATTCCTGAATGAATTGGATTCCACCTACCTGAAAATGGCCAAAGTTCAAGGGAAAAAAGATACGAGTGCATTTCGACCCGTTCAGAAAACGGGTTTTGTGGAAAAATCCACAGCCGGGAGTGCGTCGGCAGCCCAACTCATCCAAAAGCCCAAACAAAACACTAATTACCAACACGTTCCATCGGCCGATTTCAAGCAAACCGCACCTGAAAACCTACAAGAAGGCCAACGCGTGGAACATCAAAAATTCGGATTTGGCCTAATTAAAAAATTAGAAATAAATGGCGCGGAACGAAAAGCGCATATTCAATTTGAAAAGGGCGTGGGCGAAAAAGTACTTTTGCTGAGTTTTGCAAAACTAATGGTGGTCGAATAATTATTTTTTCTTATAAAAAAATAAACGCACCGGACTCGATCCATCCGCGGATTCCGAAATCGTATAATAGCCTCCGCCATCTTCTGCAAAGGTGATTCCTTCCCCCTGAGGTTCCATTTGATAAGGAACCGTTTTAGCCTGACGCGACAGTGCCTGCGGAATCGTTTCCCCTTCTTTGCGTTTCCAATAATAGATTTCCAAATAGTTTTTTACCAAAATCTCCGTATTATCCGGCGAAACCGAACCTGCGGTGATATAAAATCCTTGAATGACTTGAGCAGCGCTGGAAAAAGGCTGGGAAATATTGTCCAATTTTTGAATGAACTCAGCTTTCGTCGTGGAGCCAGCGACCATATTGGCTGCGGCAATTTTATATAATTGTTTTTGCGTTTCGCGCTTGCTGATGATGAAAAGGTCCTTGGTTTGTTGGTCTATTAATAAACATTCCATATCACGGGATCCATCTGAAACAGTGAATGTGACCTTATTTACTTGTGTGATGGTATTCAAAGTTGGCGTACTAGCAGAAATAACCGGTTCTTTAAACCAATAAATGACGTAGGAGCTATAGGCCGTATTGTTATCACCAAAATCGGCTACATATATCGTGGCTGTTCCATCCGCTTCTTTAACAACTGCCATGTCTTCCCAATCCCGATTATCAGCCCCTTGAATCGTAAATTCATATTTCCCTTTCCCGAATGTATCAAACAAAAAGAGGCGGTTCCGGTCCCCAGAGTCATTATGCGACCATAAAAAACCCCGATTTAATCGACTGGCGGCTAGGCCAGAGGCTTCGTCTAATTGGCCGTTTTCCAACAAGCCCCTATCCTGTACATTTTCATACGTGGATTCAATACTAGTTACCGGTGGCGTAGGCGTAGGTGCCGGTTTTTCACAAGCCAGTATAAAGAGACATACGAAAAAGGCTAGCTTAGACTGTCTCATTCGTTGGATTTTGCTGAAGGGTAACCTTTATTTTTTTGATGCGGCGGGTATCCACGGATTGCACGCGAAACAAAAAGGATTCAAAGGAAATTTCTTCATTGGAATTCGGAATCCGCCCAAACAACTCGATCAATAAACCGCCCAATGTCTCGCTTTCTCCTTTTCCTTTCTCGAAAAATGAGATATCCATATCGAATACTCGACAAAAATCATTTAACGATGTTTTTGCCTCAAAAAGGTAATTCTGTTCATCTAATTTCTTGTAATCCACTTCCTCGTCATCAAATTCATCATTGATTTCCCCCACAATCTCCTCGATGATATCCTCCATGGTCACCAGACCTTCCGTCTCTCCGTATTCATTCACCACAATCGCCATGTGTACTCGCTTTTCTTGAAAGTCGTACAAAAGGTCATCGATTTTTTTATTTTCTGGCACAAAAAAGGGCTGGTGCAACAAAGAGACCCAATCAAAATTTTCATCCTGATCTAAGTCCTTCAATAAGTCTTTGATGTATAAAATCCCTTCAATTTTATCAATCGTCTCGCTATACACCGGAATCCGCGAATAGCCATTTTTATTGATTTTATCCATCAGTTCATGGAAATCCATCTCCGTATCTAGGGCCATAATATCTCGACGCGCCCTCATGACCGATTTCACTGAAGTATTCCCAAAATTTAAAATCCCTCGCAAAATATCCTTTTCACGTTCCGACGTATTTTCATCCGTCGTGATTTCCAATGCCTGGTTTAATTCATGCGTAGTAAGGGTATATGATTTTTTCTGAATTCGCTTTTCGATTAAGCCAGAAATCCCCAATAATACCTTTGAAAGGGGCATAAAAATAAAAGTGAAAAACTCGATCAATGGCGCGGAATAGCGCGCAAAATTCAAATTATTTTGTTGTGCCCAAACTTTCGGAATTAATTCCCCAAAAAAGGTAATGATAAAAGTGACCCCGAATAATAAGAATAAAGTAATGAGGAGTGTACCAACGGATTGCGGTCCCATGACCAATTCGGTCAGGTAATTCGCGAGGGTAATGAAGATAATGTTAACGAAATTAATGGAAATGAGCAGGGTGGCAAGAAGTTGTTGGGGTTTATCCAACAAATGACTCACTGCCTTTTCGGCTTTCCCTTCGCTTTCCCGAAGGCTAATTCTTTGCTCTGCATTTAAGGAGAAAAAGGCCACTTCCGAACCGGCCAAAAGGGCCGAAAGAAGCAATAAAGCCAATAAAATGACGGTAAAAAGTAAAAGCGTACTAAAACTGACCGAAGGGTCAAGCATCATGACGAAGGTACTCGTATAGGGGTCGGCATCCATAATTTATGTGCACTATTGAGCGCAAATTTACAAAAAAGGGAATAAGATTTGGTCAGATTCCCTTTTTTGTCATAAAATTTAAAATGGGAGGTCGTCGCCCTCGGTCATCAATGGGGGAAATGCTTGGGCTTTCGATGCTTCAGGATTCCCGAAAGACACAGGTTCCGGTTTAGGGCGCGACTCAGAGGCCTCCCCACTAGGTCGTTCATTACGTCCGCCGATTAAATTCATCGACGTCGCCCGAATCCGATAACCTCGCATGGTTACACCCGATTTATCTTGCCATTCTTCAGAACGAATTTTGCCTTCGATGTAAACTTGATTGCCTTTTTTAAGGTATTGTTCAGCAATGGATGCTAAATTATCCCATAATTCAACGCGATGCCATTCGGTTTGTTCTACTCGCTGGCCATCTTTTCCCGTATATGCCTCGGAAGTTGCGATGTTAATATTCGCCACTTTCACACCACTAGGTAACGCTCTCACCTCGGGATCGCTGCCCAAATTGCCCAATAAAATTACTTTATTTACGCCTGCCATAATTTAAATATTTTATGTGTTAGGTAGACAATGCTCATTGTCTAACCCAAAGGTAATATACCCATTATTAAAATAATTCTTGCAAAGAAAGATTATCAGTTATTAGATTTAGCAACAAAACCGGTTTACCTAGTTTATTAAAGTCCTGAGGCTCTATCCACTGATATTCCTCCGAATGAGGCATCTCAAAATGATCAGGAATTTGGATATGCCAAGCATTCGAAATCAGTTTTTGATGACTTAATATATGGGCTGAAGGAGCCCTTAAGGCAAAAGCGGCTAAATCGGCGAACCAGGGTCCAACAACCGGGTCTTCGGCCAATAAATCCAAACTTGCTCCTAAATCGGGTAATTCCACCAGATAAAATTCCCATAAACCGGCCCAAATATCCTTTTGAGTACGCTGGCGTACCCAAATTTTTCCACGGTATTCAAAAATAAAATAGGCCAAATAACGCTCTCGAACGGGTTTTTTCTTAGCTTTTATCGGCAAGATTTGGGTGCGGTCCGTCGCATAGGCAACACAAGAAGTCCTGAGGGGACATGAGCCACATTGAGGAACTGGGCTACATTGTAAGGAGCCAAACTCCATGATAGCTTGGTTAAACGTCGCCGGTTGGTCCAATGAAATCAGCCCTTCGGCTAATTCGGTAAAAATTTTACGCGCGGATGAATGCAAAATATCCGTTTCTACGCCAAAATAGCGGGCTAAAATCCGAAATACATTCCCATCCACGACGGGTTTAGGTTCATCGAATGCAAATGAG
>CANHCG010000071.1 GCA_947459055.1 Cytophagaceae bacterium
AACTCTTGCTTAAAACGAGCCCACTTTTGGATTTAGAAAGGGCAATTTCAGAACTCCAGGGGGTCGATAAAGTTTGGGTCGTTTGTTTGAAAAACGAGGTAAAAGAATTGTTGTTTTTAAAATCAACTAAGGCCACCCTAAATCCAACCATCGAGGCCATCGAGTTAAATCAAATTCCTAATCTCTTGTTTTCTAGCGACCTCCAAACCGAAAAAAACAGCTCAATTCAAACAGGCGAATTACAAGCGTACCTTTTTGAGCCACATCCAGGAATTTTAAAAGCAGGTTTCTTTAAATCCATCCAAGCCTTGGGATTTCAGAAGATTTCGGCCAATACACATTTATATAGTTCCGGTACCTCGATCAAACCTGCACCAGGAAAGACCTATCGCGTATTAGCCAAAGGGCCCTTTGAAAGCAAATGGATTTGGGCGCAACTACCCGGAAAACAAGCCAATATCCACACACGAAATTTCCCTTTAAAACCGGAAGAAATTCGAAAGAAACTTAAATTAAAAGACGGAGGTTCCATTACCCTTTTTGCCTACCAAAATCATCTTCAAAAAATGGAAATAGCGATTACGGAAAAATGTAATTTTAATCGTGATTTTTGATTAATTTTGTGGCTCATCAAACTAAATGCTCATGAAAAGCCTATTTTTCGGTTTGTTTTGTTTATTCGCCAGCCTCAGTGCACATGCCCAAATATTTTCAGGATTAGCGGAAATTGAAAAAGCCAAAAAAGAAGGGTTTTACACCTTTTTAGCCAGTGAGGAGAAATTTGCTACACCTGCGTGGAAAGCTTTTTTGAAAAAAACAGGATCCGTGGAAAGTGGTCGAAGCGGTGCGATTATCGTATCTCAAGCGAGAATTCCAGCCATTTCTAAAGATCCAGTCGCCCTTCTTTCACTCATTTCAGAAGAAAAAAACAAGGTTAAATTATTTATTTCCATCGCTACTGGACCGGATAGCTACATCCAGACCGGGCATGAAAAATACCGGGAAGCCACGACGTGGCTAGAAGAATTTCTTCAAAGCTTAAGTCTAGAGGAAAATGTGCGAAGCGAAGAGACGAAATTGAACGAGTTAAAGAATTCAAAAATTAAATTCCAGCGCTTAGCCGAACGCCACATACGCGAATTAGATTCAAACAAAAGACAAACTGAATTGTTAATTAAACGTTTAGAGGAAACTAAAGTCGAAAAAGAGAAAATCTTGGCTAATCAAGAGCAGACAAAATTAGATCAAAAAGCAACGGAAGAGGCTCTTATCGAACAACTCAAAAAAGTAGAATCCGCCAAACAAAAAATAAACTAATGAAATCAAAAATCATCGTTTTCGCCCTGTTGTCTTTTCTGTTTTTAAGCAGTTTTGGCCTAATTGAATATTCTGTTTTTAGACCGAAATTTAGCGTAAGCCAACAAGATTCTGTTCAACGAGTTCAAAGACAAAACAGCAACATCCAAAACAAATCTCTTCAATCAGAAAATTCACCTTCAGAAGAGCGTAAAGAACAAAAAGGTTCATCCATTGAATGGTCTAAATACATTTTAATGGGCATGAAAGCTATTCTTGGCAGCATCATTAAATTAATAAGCGCCCTTTAATGGCACAATTCAGGATCCAAACCCCGATAGCTGCCAGCATGGAGCACGTTTGGGCCCAATTTGATAAATCACTTCTCCTTAAAATTTCACCTCCATTTCCGAAGGTCAATATTCGTCGCTTCGACGGTTGCCTGAAAGGAGACGAAGTCGAGTTAGAAATCAATCTATTCGGTTTGCAAATTTTGTGGACCTCACACATCACCGAATCCGCTGAAACAGCTGAAAAGATCTATTTTATCGATGAAGGGCGAATTGTTCCCTTTGGAATTCACACTTGGAAGCATGTCCACTCGATTATTGCCACCGGAAAGGACACCTGCCTCGTCGAGGATTTTGTGACATATCAAACAAAATTTACTATTTTAGACTACCTTTTATTCCCGATGTTATGGGGAATGATGGTTTACCGAAAACCTTTTTATCAAAAATATTTAACAAATGAAACTAAGTCTAACCAATAAAATCATCATCGGATTCATTCTGGGCCTCGTATTGGGGGAGATTTTTTTCTTAAATTTTACCCCAGAGGTAAGCCAAGATCTGGCCACGAAAGTTCAAGTAATTTCAAAAATATTTTTGCGCCTTATTAAAATGATTGTAGGACCCCTCGTGTTCTGCACATTAGTCGTGGGGATAGCCAAATTGGGCGATTTTAAAGCCGTAGGGCGGATTGGCATTAAGACCATTGGTTATTTTTATTTTGCCACAATCTTATCATTAGTCACCGGTTTAGTCGTGGTTAATTTAACTAAACCTGGTAGCTTGCAAAGCTGGCCTAAACCTGCTGCCGGAACCGAAACGGGTATCGACGCCTCAAAAACCAAATCCTTAGAAGATTTCATTCTCCACATTTTCCCAGATAGTTTTTTCAAAGCTCTGGCCGAAAATGAAATCCTTCAAATCGTTATTTTCTCCTTGTTTTTTGGCGTAGCCCTAGGATCAATTGGCGAAACAGGCAAAAAGCTCATTCATGTCATTGAAAACTTGGCCGAAGTCGTATTTAAAATGGTTAATTATGTGATGGAAGTGGCTCCCTACGCGGTTTTTGCAGCGATGACCACTGTGGTAGCGAATAAAGGCCTGAGCATTTTGATCAGTTATGGTTATTTAATGATTTGCTTCCTAGGTGGCTTATTATTCTTTACCGTAGTTATTTTATGGGCTATTTGTTTATTTAATGGCATTCCTTACTGGAAATTATTGCGAGAATTGAAAGAAGCTTTATTGATTTCATTCTCAACCGCTAGTTCGGAAGCATCTTTTCCCCAAACGATTGCGGCATTAGAGAAATTCGGTTGCAGTCGGCGAATCGTCGGTTTCGTTTTACCGCTTGGATATAGCTTTAATTTGGATGGGTCCATGTTGTACATGACCTTCGCGACAGGATTTATTGCACAGGCCTACGGGGTCCAATTGAGCCTCGAGCAACAAATTACCATGCTCCTTACCCTGATGATTACTTCCAAAGGTATCGCGGGTGTTCCAAGGGCCTCACTTGTTATCATTGCCGGAACCTTAACGATGTTCAATTTACCTGCGGAGGGAATTGCTTTGTTATTGGGCGTTGATCCCTTTTTGGATATGGGTAGAACAGTAACCTCGGTCGCTGGAAATGGCGTGGCCACCTGCGTTGTGTCGAAATGGGAAGGTGAATTTAATCCCCCGGCTTAGCCCGAAAGGTCATTTCTACTGCTTTCTTTGCTGGAATAATAGATGCTAAGGTCGTAATGATCAAAACGACTAATGCGGTCCAGGCAAAATCCATGGCTTGCATTTGAATGGGATAAGCGTCAATGACGGCGTTTTCAATGCCTAGACTGACCCAACCAAATGTTTGTTGGCCCCAAGCTAATCCAAAACCCATCAACATCCCCAAGCAAGCTCCAGAAAAACTAATAATAAAGCCGACCCACATAAATAATTGAAACAATTGTTTCTCATTAAATCCCATCGCAGATAGGGTTTTTAATTCTTTTCGTTTTTCGATCACCAACAAAGAAAGTGCATAAAAAAGTGTAAAAGAGGCAATGCCCATCACAAAGGCAATAATTAAAAAAACAAAAAGCTTTTCGATTTTGATGGCCTTTAATAACATGGCATGTTGTTCATCCCGCGTTTGAACCTGATAAGTAGGACCTAAAAATTCTTTTATTTGAGTTTGAACCTTTCGTTCATCAGCCTCAGGAGTCAAAATGAGTTCATAGGCAGACAATTTTCCCGCGGCTCCGACCAAGTCATCCATCCAATTCAATGGAACAAGTACCATTTGGTTATCAAAATTTTGCTCAACCTCTAATACCCCCGAAGGAAAAAACATGTTCGTCCGAATAGATTCCTCTCGAATCGAAAAATTCTTTAAGGAACGATGATCCGGGTACCACGCTTCAATCGGATCAATCGTATTTTCAAAACTCATCCCCATACTTAAAAAAACCCCAATCCCGACTAAACCGAAGGATTGACCACCTTCCTGCAGGAAATATCCTCCTTCCACAACTTGTTTTTTTAGGCGATCCGCTGCTAAAAAAGTGGAATCCACTCCCTTGAATTTAACGACCAATTGTTTATTGCCATAACGAATTAATGCCTGATCTTCCAAAACCGGATGCACATAACGAACACCTGGAATTTGGCGAAGGCTGGCTAATTTTTCGGAGGAAAGTTGAATCCGCGACGCATCCGATTGAACAATTTTGATATCTGGATCATAGGTTTTAAAAATGCCCTTTTGGAAATCTTCTAACCCATTAAACACCGATAATATCAAAATGAGGGCCATGACTTCCACGCCTACACCCACCATCGAGATACGTGAAATCAAGGTGATGAAACTCGCCTTTTTTTTAGACCCAACATATCTTTTCGCAATAAATAAGGGTACGTTCAAGGTCGTAAAATTTTAATCTTCGTCTTCTGAATCAGTCAAGGGGGCCGGTGGAATCACCAATCCTTCAAATAAAGCCTCAATTTTAGCCGCATAAGCAGCCGTGTCGTCCAAAAAGAAGGACAAGGAGGGAATAATTCGTACCTGCTTACGAATGCGATTCGCTAAGGCATTACGAATCATTTTGTTTTTAAATTCGAGCTCATCCATGATGCGCTGCGGGTTATCGACCAATAAAAAGCTCAAATAACAACGCGCTGCTGATAAATCAGGACTAATTTTGACGTCTGTAATAGTCACCATCCCCTGCCCAAAAATCTCTTTACATTCCTTTTGAAAGATATCACTTAAATCCTTTTGAATTTGTCTTCCGTATTTTTGTTGACGCTTACTTTCCATAATTGCTCCGATTCGTTTCTAGTCAAAAATCCAACAAATTTCACAATAATAATTGGAATCACCGTAATTTAGCAAATCCAAAAAGGAAATATGTTTCAATTTTTATCTTCCAAGTCGAGCTTTACCTTTATTTTACTCCTAATCGGTGGTAGCTTGGGCATTTTGGGCTATGCACAACTGAACCTCGCCCCCTTTGCCTGGGAATTTAAAAACTTCTTAATCGGACAAAACCTGAACCATGGCTTCCGTTTATACCAAGATATCCGCGATAACACCGGGCCATTGACCGCTAATTTTTTCCAACTACTTGATTTTTTCTCCATCTCCCTTTTTTGGAATGCACCCATCGCATTTGCCATCGTGGTTTTTCAGGCCTATGTATTTCAATATACCATCCGCAGATTTGACCTCATGCCTCCAATGGGTAATTTGCCATTTTTCATTTATCTCGCTTTTTTCCATAGCTCCTTTGAATTATTCATACCCAGCGGTGCTATCCTTGGACTCAGTTTTTTATTATTAGCCTGGCGGGAAATTATAGCCCAACAAAGCACCTTGCTCGTCAATGACCGAGTTTTCCTCATAGGTGTTTACATCGGCATCGCCTGCCTTTGTTATTTAAGTTATTCCTTGTTTATTTTTTGGGCCATCCTGAGTCTACTTTTTTATTCAAGTATCAATATTCGACAAATTCTTCTGCTCGTAATCGGCTTTTTAATGATATTAATTGCAGCCGGATTGGTTTTCTCTTACCATGGAAACTTAGCTAATTTTCTAGAGGTCTATCAAACTTCCTCCTTTCGTTTTCAAGTACCATCCCTCGTTGACATTCAGGCCTTAGCCATCAGCATGGGTCCTTCCTTGGTCCTCGGGATAATCGGCTTGTTCCGGGTCATTCAAAATAATAAAATACGTTCAAACGCACAGAAAGCCCAACAAACTAATTTAATTTGGGTATTCATCAGCTGCATCACCCTCTTTACGGTACCTGCCTTACGTGTTATTCATGTCGTTTTCTTGTTACCTTCCCTAGCCTATTTTACCCTCAATATCGGGTATTTATTTAAAGTGTATTGGAAGAAAGAATTGCTCATTTGGACACTGTTGGGGAGTATTGGCTGGAGTTTGCAATCCGAATGGAAAAATCAGGATGTCCAACGATTAGGAAAAGCCCAATTGCCTCTCCGAAACGAAAAACTGATGGTATTAGGACCTCAATTACAAGAATATCAATATAATCAAATGGTCGGACCGTTTCTAAATTGGGAATTATCTAAATCCCTTTTCACCGAATTAGATCAATACAAAACCATTGTAATCCTACACGATTATTTCAGCCGAGAGAGTCCAAGCTATATATATGATCCGGAACAAAATTTTGTCAAAATGATCCCTTTATTACCGAATTGGACCAAAAATTACCAATTAGTCGCTCCGAATTTATACCAACGAAAAAATTAAGAACAGGCTATTTTATTCACTCGACCCTGGTGACGCCCTCCTTCAAAATCTGTATCAATAAAGGCTTTCAAACACGCTTTTGCCTCATCCAAGGAAATGAAACGAACGGGCAGGCAAAGGACATTGGCATTGTTATGCTGCCGAACTAATTTCGCCACTTCCACATTCCATGCTAATCCAGCTCGAATGCCTTGATGTTTATTCGCCGTAATCGCCACGCCATTGGCACTACCACAAAGCAATAAGCCGTATGCCACTTCCCCCGATTCCACCGCATCTGCCACCGGATGGGCAAAATCTGGGTAATCCACAGAATCTGCGGAATAGGTTCCACAATCTTTAACTCCGATATGTAAATCCTTCAAATACTGAATTAAGGAATCTTTGTAATCAAAACCGGCGTGATCGCCGCCTACGGCAAATTGTAAATTGTTCATCTCTTGAGGTTCAAACGAAAACATAAAGGTACATGCTTCCGACTATTTTTTAGCAAAAAAAGCTTTCAATTCCGTTAAGGGCAAGGCATTCAAAGTTAGCGAAGACAATAATCCACCTTTTCTTCCCACTCTTAGGCCATATTCCATGTCCTTCAAGCCTTCGATTTTATGTGCATCCGGGTTAATCGATACATATACTCCCTTTTCCATCGCCGCATACAAATATCGCCAATCTAAATCCAAGCGATACGGGCTAGCATTTAATTCAATCGAAACCCCGTTCGCCCGACAAGCATCTAAAATCTTCATGGTATCAATCGGATATCCAGGCCGTGTCAATAATAATCGGCCGGTCGGATGGCCTAAAATAGACGTATATGGATTTTCAATAGCTTTTATTAAGCGACCCATCGCCCGATCTAAATCCATGACCAATTGGGCATGCACAGAGGCAACTACATAATCAAAACTCGACAAAATTCGGTCATTGTAATCCAAGGAACCATCCGGCAAAATATCCGCTTCGATGCCCTTCAAAATGGTAAAATCAGACCATTTTTTGTTTAATTCGTCGATTTCAGCGTGTTGACGCAGCACATCCTCCTCCTTCAATCCCCCGGCATAAGCCGCATATTGCGAATGATCCGCGATGCCAAAATATGAAAGGCCCATGGCCCGACAAGCCTCTGCCATTTCCAAAAGCGTATTTTTACCATCTGAATAAGTCGAGTGATTATGCACACAACCTTTCAAATCAGACATTTTGACCAAATCATTAGGGCCATATTTTTCGCTCCAGACAAATTCTTGAAGGCCTTCGCGCATGGCGGGAATGATGAAGGGCATTTGTTGGGAACTATACACTTCCTCGGCCGACCTTACGTTTTTTAATTTAAAGAAATTAACTAGCCCTAAATGCTCCGGATGGGCGGATAATTGATATACCATCAAATCCATTTGAGCAGCATCCGTAAAATGAATTTC
>CANHCG010000072.1 GCA_947459055.1 Cytophagaceae bacterium
AAAAGGCAAGCGCTTATCTGTTAGAAAAGGGCTTTAAAAATGTATACCAATTGCACGGCGGAATCATCAAATACGGCTTAGAAGAAGGTGGTGAAGATTTTGATGGTTCCTGTTATGTATTTGATAACCGGGTGGCCACGCCAGTCAATTCGGTGAATCCTGTCGTGATTTCCAAATGCCATGTGTGCCAGGAAACCTCAGATCACATGGTAAATTGTGCTAATCCAGAATGCAATGAGCATTTAGCTATTTGCCCTGCTTGTTTAAAGGAAATGGATGGCGCTTGTTCCCCAGCCTGCAAAGTTCATCCCCGGAAGAGGCCTTACAATGAAAAAGGTTATTATTCTAAACAGTCGGTCGGTTATTCGCCCGAATTAGGATTTAAATCCTTCGGACGGAATCTGAAAATAGAAAAAAGAAAGGCTCAATCTTGAGCCTTTTTTATTGTCCTAATATGAAATTCCTGAATTAGCGGTGGATTTTCTGGGGTCAAGGTAAAACTGACTTCGAGATCCCCTCGTTCACATTCCAAGCGAAATGAACCCCTTAATTGGTTTTCAGGCAATATTTCATGAACCTTTTGAATTTCCCCCACTTCCTTGAAAATAGTATCAGATTCTTTTTGCAAAATTGCCGGGAAATAATCCATGAAAAAATTTTCCGCAAAAATTCCACTTTTCTCAGCTTGATTCCAAGTATGTAAAATGCCAACCAACTCTTTTTGCCTCTGTTTTAATATCGCCGAAACGGGAATTGCCCGTGGTTTTATGTTGGTTGAGGCCAATAAAGAATCCAAAACCTTCATATTAATCGCTCCCATCGGTGCGTAGGTCAAATTACTAAAGGAAATAATACCCAATTCATACTCCGGAAAAATGCGCCATTGGCTACCAAAACCTGGTAAACCGCCTGAATGGGCGATGGATGTTCTTTGGGCGTAATCTTTGGTCCAACTTAGCCCATAGCCATAGGCAGTCACCGACATCCCCTTCTTTCCATTCGGATATTGATTCGCCGGATTAATCCCACTGATATTCCATGGAAACTGCATTTCACGCACCGAAGAGCGTTTTATCGGACCTTTTTCGGCTTCATTCCGTTCAGGCCACGCGGATAAATGAAAGGCAACATATTTGGCAAAATCCTCGATAGTTGTCAACATCCCTCCCATCGCACCATATGCCCCATCGTGTTCCATGGGTTGCTCTACCCATTCGTTATTGATATACCGATACCCTAGCGCCAAACTTCCTTTGGGCACTTTTTCATATTCCCAAAAAGTATTTTTCATGCCCAATGGCTTCCAAATTTCTTCTTGAATATAGTTTTGGTAAGATTTTTTAGATACATTCTGAATGATTCGACCCAATAAGGCAAATCCCATATTACTATATTCATAGGTCGTTCCGGGATTATTTGAAAATTGAATTCCCTTTTTTAGCATCGCGGAAAAGGCCGCGTCGGAGATGCCCAACTGCCGATCTCCCCAAGGATTATCTTCCGGAAATCCCGCGCCATGCGTCATTAAATGACGTATCGTGATCTCTGGGCCATCTTGGCTGACTAATTTCTGTCCTTTTAGTTCGGGGACATATTTCGATGCAGGTTCATCCAAATGCAATTTTCCTTGATCTCTTAATTTCAAAATGGCCATGGAGGTAAAACTCTTAGACATCGAAGCGATCCTGAATACGGATTGTGGGCTGGCGGGAATTTTTCCGGGTAATTGGCTTAATCCAATTCCCTTCGAATGAATCAATTTCCCTTGATAAACGATGCCATAAGCCACGCCGGGTAATTTCTTTTCTTCGGCATATTGCTTGAATAAGGCATCTATGGTTCCAATAAAGGGCTCAATCAACAATTGCTGCTGTGCTTTTGCAGTTTGGGAAAGCATCACACATATACCTATAAAGACAAATTTTTTCATGGCTTAACTTATTTCTTTGACTCTGAATTTGACCATTTCTTTAATTAATTCTAGTGGCATGGGTTTTTCAAATGGGAATTTGATCGCCCCCTTGGATCCCTCGTAGGCGGATAATTCTACTTGAAATGCTCGAATGGCACTAGGCGTGGGATAAAATCCCAAATGCTTATTCCATGCAGCAAAATGAACCAAATTTTTCTTAAATTTAAAGGTTGGCATTCCATAAGCCATTTTTTCTTCTGTTCCCTCAGGAACCACCGTGCGGATAGCGGCCAACACTTCTCGTAAGATTTTTTGAGTTGGTTCCGGAAATGTATTGATATAATCTTCCATAAAATTTAGGATACTAAACGATGTCGGTTGAACAGAAACAAAGGAAATGCGAAGGCAAAGGCGATAAAGAAAGTGGCCAATACATACAAATATAGGTATTTGATTTTGATGCGGGTTCCTTCCACCAGCATAAACAAAGTACCCATCGTGGCAGCTGTCCAAAAATCACAGCTCAGACTTTTAGCATACGCATCTGCCGTCCATGTACTTTGAACGAAGGTCATCACATCGAAATCTCCCTGATGTGCTTGAATCCCTAAAAATACATAATAAACGGTCATTCCACCTCCCACAATGGAAGCTAATAGATATACATATTGTACGTTTTTCATAACATAGATATTAGGTTAATTTTTCTTTTATTTAGTTCGATGCTTTCACCTATTTGTTTACCCATTAAGAGCGCGCCTATGGGCGAATCGCTCGAAATGGCAAAGAAATCGCCAAATTCATCACTAATTTTCCCTAGGCCGATCGACATAAAATAGTGCCCGGCGTCTGTGATGAGATATGTTCCAAAACCGACTTGAGCGCTCGATTTTGACACATCAATGCTCGCAATTTTGTTTAGTTGGGATTTCAATAAGTCGATGGAAGCGCTTAATTTATCCATTTCTCGTTGCATCATCTCCCTCCCTGTTTCAAATTTATCCCCCGCACTGCTTTTGGTATCTGAATCTCGGGATTCTTTGGCCAATAAATAATCTCTTTCCGCTTCCTCCAAGCTACTTTGAAGCTTTTTCTGTAAAACTTGAAGAATAACTGCTTTCGTCCGCATGATCAAATGGAAAAGTTTTCGAAAATTATCAATAATTTCGCGCATGACCTATTTCTCCGAGACTGACCTCATTATTAATCCTGACGGAAGTTCCTATCATTTAAACCTTCGACCAGATCAAATCCCTGATCGGATAATATTAGTTGGGGACCCCGAACGCGTTCCTTTTGTATCTCAATATTTCGACCGGGTAGATACTAAAATTACTAAACGCGAATTTGTCAGTCATGTAGGGGAATTAAATGGTGAACGTATTGGAGTGATTTCGAGTGGCATTGGGGCAGATAATGTTGAAATTGTGTTAACCGAATTAGATGCCTTGGTGAACATCGATCTCCAAACCCGCCATGAAAAACCATCGAAAAAATGTCTCGAATTAATTCGAATTGGTACTTCTGGAAGTATTCAGGCATCGATTCCTGTAGATTCTTATTTACTTTCAACGGCTGCTATTGGTTTCGATAATTTGAGCCAATTTTATGACTTCGATTCAGCATTAATGTTAAATCAAAGCGCCTTAGATAACTGGGCTTTCAAGGTTAAATACCCAATACCTGTATATGGCGCACAGGGTTCTAACCATTTGAAACAGCTTTTTTCTACGATTCCGTTTCATGGATTCACCTTAACAGCACCGGGTTTTTATGCCCCACAAGGTCGTAAAATTCGGATGAAATCGTTGCTGCCTAATTTTTTATCCGATGTATCTGAAACCAAATTTGACGGTGAAATTATTTGTAATATCGAAATGGAAACGGCTGCCTATTATGCTTTCGCAGCTTCCTTGGGTCATGAAATGATCTCATTAAATGCGATTTTAGCGAATCGAATCACACATGAATTTTCTAAAAATCCAGAGGGGCAAATTCGAGGGCTTATTGAATTAGCACTAGATCGTATTGCATCACATAATCGTCCATAACGTAGCCTTGGCCAATGTCAAGGACCATTTCTCGCTGCTTTGTAAATCCCATTTTTATGTAGAAATCCACGGCGGAATTGAATTTATTCACATTTAATTTGATGAATCTAGCGCCTAATTCTTGTGTTTGCCTTTTAACAAATTCAATGGCCAATCGCCCCATTCCCTTATTCTTCTGATTCGGTCGAAAATAGATTTTATGTAATTTGACCACTTCCGGCGAAATTGACTCAAAAGCCACATATCCTAAGGCGAGACCCGCTTCTTCTACGATATAAAAAGAAACTTTTCCTTCGATTTGCGCTTGTAAAGTGGCGGAATTGTACATGAGGTCCAACATGTAAAGGGTCTGTTCCTCCGTCAAAATATGATTATACGTGGGCCGCCAGGTTTCCTCCGCGATGGCTTGGATGCTTGGTATATCTAAAATTGTCGCTTTTCTGAATTGCATGCTTCCTGATTGTGGCTGCAAATTTGTAAATTGCCTTCAAATTAAAAAACAATGAGCCAGGAAAAACCACTTATTTTAATAGCTAATGATGATTCCATATACTCCAAAGGAATCCGTGTACTTACTGAAATTATGTCCGAAATGGGCGAAGTAGTTGTCGTAGCCCCTGATACGCATCAGTCTGGCATGGGTCATGCGATTACTTTAGGTGCACCACTTCGAGTTTCACAAACAAAGGATTTCGGTCCTAATATTCTTTCATACAAATGTTCAGGTACGCCCGCGGATTGTGTAAAATTTGGTAAACACCATATTTTAAAGGGTCGGAAAATCGATTTAGTTGTTTCGGGAATTAACCACGGTTCAAACGCCTCCATTTCTGTTTTATATTCCGGTACCATGTCCGCTGCGATCGAAGCTGCGATGGAAGGAATTCCGGCTATTGGTTTTTCCCTTTGTGAATATGGTTCAGACGCGGATTTTAGCCATTGCCACGACTATGTGATTAAAATTGCACAAAAAGTTTTAGCCCACGGACTTCCCAAAGGCCTTACACTCAACGTTAATTTTCCAGCAAAATCTGAGGTGCCTATAAAAGGAATTAAGGTGGCTAAGCAGGCGGATGCGGTGTATCGCGAGTATTTTGAAGAACGCAAAGACCCTTATAACCAACCCTATTATTGGATGGATGGCGACCTACATAATGAAGATGTCAATAATGGTACGGATTTAGATGCGCTTGCCGAAAATTATGTGAGTATTGTGCCCATTAAGTATGATATGACGGATTATGCCGAATTAGCGGTTATGCAATCCTGGGACCTTTAATAAACTTATCACGCTTAAGGCATCGGTTATCTCTCCTTTTTTAGCCATATCGATCGCCTCGTGAAGTGGTAATTTACGTAGTTGCAAGACTTCGGTTTCTTCTGGTTGGGCTATTTTTTGTTGTAAATCCTGCGCTAGAAAGATCACTGCTTTTTCATCAGTCACCGAATTGGATAAAAAAACTTCGCCTAAACATGTCCAGGTTTCCGCGACTAATCCTGTTTCTTCTAATAATTCTCGTTTGGCAGCCTCCAATGGACTTTCTCCGGATTCAATTAAACAACCGCCTTCGGGTAATTCCCAGGAATATTGACCGATTGTATAACGTTCTTGCCCGACTAAATAGGTATTTCCCTCTTCATCGATGGGAACTACGGATACCGCGATATTTTTAAAATGTACTTTGCCATAAATTCCGGGTTGGCCATTCGGGTTAAGTACATCATGGTGTTCGACGCGAATCCACGGGTTTTCGTACGTGGTTTTGTTGGATAGCATTTCCCATCCCGACTTCCTATTTTCCATGACACAAAAATAGTATCTTTGCAGACATTTTAACAGGAATGAAACAAAGGCTAATTATTTTTTCGTTTATCCTAAGCGTAGCCATTTTAGTGGCTAAATTTTACGCCTATTATTTGAGCGGAGCGAGTACTCAGTTGACAGATGCACTTGAATCCATCATTAACGTAGTCGCCGCCATTTTTGCCTATTACTCCATTTATTTAGCCTCTTTGCCCCGCGACTTAAATCATCCCTACGGCCATGGGAAGATTGAATTCTTTGCTTCGGGTCTAGAAGGGGTTTTGATTTTACTGGCTGCGGTGTATATTTTTTTACATGCGTTTGAGCATTTTTTCTCCCAACCGACCTATGCTTCCCTCGATATCGGAATTGGGATTTCCTTCGTTTCCGCGATGGCCAATGGTATTTTAGGTTTTTATCTTATCAAACAAGGAAAATCAAGTCATTCACCCGCGCTAACTGCCGATGGAAAACATTTAACCTTAGACGCCTATAATGGTATTTTAGTCGTTGTGGCGCTCAGTATTACCTATTTTACGAATTGGTTTTGGGTCGATTCGATTGCCTCGATTTTATTCGCAGGATTTATGAGTTGGCAAGGCATCCGCCTCGTCCTACAAGCAGTTGCCGCCCTCATGGATGAAACAAATCCTGCCGTTTTTCAAAAAGTGATTAATTGGATTGTCGAAAATAAAAAACTGGAATGGATCGATTTGCATAATTTAAGGGTCCAACAATACGGTGGAGACCTCCACATCGATTGCCATTTAACCCTTCCTCGGTATTGGGACCTCAATCGTGTGCACGATGAAATTCACGAGTTTGAAGTGACTCTAGGTCAGGTGCTACCCACCAATATCGAAATTTTCGTGCATGTAGACCCATGCTTGGATGATTGCTGTTTCCATTGCCCCATTTCCGATTGCCCCATCCGAAAACATACGTTTTCTAAAGAGATAAAATGGAATACGATGAATTTAGCGCTAAATCAGAAGCATTTCAACGAACATTTAGCTCGTTCGTAAGCTCCCAATTCCTCCATCAACCCCAATGATTTGGCCCGTAATCCAAGAATTTTCAGCTTGCAAAAGAAAAGCAGCCATATTCGCTACATCACTTGCTTGGCCTATTCGGCCTAAAGGATGACGTTTCCCTCCCGCCTCAATTTTTTCAGGAGAATTTACTAAAGAACCAGCCAATGGGGTTTGAGTCAAAGAAGGTGCAATGGCGTTGACGCGAATGTGAAAACCCGAAAGTTCAGCGGCCAAGGAACGCGTTAAGCCTTCAATAGCGCCTTTGGAACTTGCAATGGACGCATGGAATCCCATGCCAGTTTGTACGGCAACGGTACTAAATAATACAATTGAAGCCGAAGGACTTTGTTTTAATAAAGGCAACGTGGCTTGAATGCTCCGCACCGCTCCTAAAACGTTAATTTTAAAATCTTGTTCGAAATCTAACGTGCTTAACCGATGAAAAGGCTTTAAAATGATGCTTCCTGGACAATATACAAAACCATCGATCGGTCCTGTGAGTTGGGAAAAGGATGAATCATCCGATTCCATGGCATCCCAAGGATGGTTTTGAATGCCTGTTAGGCTACTTGCTTGGCGTGAAAAATTATGCACTTGATGCCCCGCAGCCAATAATTGCTCAGCTATGGACGAACCAATTCCTTGACTCGCGCCAACCACAATATATATTCCCATGATTATCCTTGAATGGAGCTTAAAAATTCACGTTTGGTGTTTTCTTCCTGGAATTTACCACCGTAATAAGAGGTAATCGTCGAAGTGGCATCGTCCTTTACTCCTCGGGATGATACGCAAAGATGTTTAGCATCAATGAAAATCGCCACATGGTCTGTGTTTAACACTTTTTGTAAATGTTTCGCGATTTGCATGGTTAAACGCTCTTGAACCTGTGGTCTTTTCGCATAGTATTGAACGATTCGATTTAAT
>CANHCG010000073.1 GCA_947459055.1 Cytophagaceae bacterium
AAGCCTGGGAAGCATTAGCTACCTGTGTGCATCCGAATGGATTTTTAGGTTTTGTCCAAGGAACCGGAAAAGAACCCAAAGAATCTCAGCCTGTAACTTATACTCGCGTCCCCGACTTTGAGGATTTTGGGATTGGGTGCTTTTTGTTAGCAGGTGTGGAATTGATAAAATATCAGAAAAATTGAATGATTATTAAAAATAGCGATACTTTTACTGCAAAATAAAATAATCACTAGATGAAAAAACAGATAATTGGTGCCTTGATCGGTGGTTTGTTAATGTTCTTTTGGCAAACCTTATCTCATGTGGCTTTTAATTTACATGAACCTGTCCAACGTTACACCGCGAATCAGGATTCCGTTTTGACTTATTTAAGTAGTCATATCAAAGAGCCGGGTGGCTATATGCTACCACGGATGAGCAATAATCAATCCATGGAGGAATTGGAAGGATTTACGAAAGCGATGGCGGGTAAACCATGGGCCAGGGTTATTTTATATGAAAATTATGACACGAATATGCTTGATAATATGATTCGTGGACTCATTGTTGACATACTTATCGTGTTTTTGTTCATTTGGATTATAGGTAAATTACGTATGCCCACAAAACGTACGATTATGTATTTGGCTTTTTTTATAGGACTAATTTCCTTTAGTAATACGGTTTATACGGAGCATGTTTGGTATCCGGTGTTTGATGTTCGAGCGCAATTGATCGATGCGCTAGTAGGTTGGGGGATCGTTGGCATATGGTTAGGTTATTGGATAAATCGTCGGGCATGAGATTTTTACTTATTTTTTTTCTATCGATTAGTTTAGTGTATGGGCAAAAGCCGAATGTAATCCTGATTTATGTGGATGATTTAGGATATGGCGATTTAGGATCATATGGATCCAAAACGATCAAGACTCCGCACATGGATCGATTGGCAAAGCAGGGATTACGCTTTACGCAAGCTTATAGTACTTCAGCGACATGTACTCCTTCGCGTTATTCTTTGTTGACAGGAAGCTATGCCGTTCGTCGAAAAGATACGGGAATTGCCACGGGAGATGCCTCGGCGTTGATTTTGCCGGGCCAACAAACCATTGCATCTATTTTTTCCAAAGCTGGATATCAATCCTCTGCCATCGGTAAATGGCATTTAGGTTTAGGTCCACAAGGTGGGCCAAATTGGAATGGGAAAATTACTCAAGGTCCCTTAGATATTGGATTTACTGAAGCCTTCATTTTACCAGCCACGGGTGATCGAGTGCCTTGTGTGTACGTTGAAAATGACCAAGTGCTAGGACTACAAGCTAATGACCCCATTCAGGTAAGTTATACAAAAAAGATTGGGGACATGCCCACGGGGAAAGAGAATCCTGAATTATTGCGCATGAAACATTCCCACGGCCATGATCAAAGTATCGTCAATGGCGTTGGGCGAATTGGGTTTATGCAAGGAGGAAATGCCGCACTTTGGAAAGATGAAGACATCGCACAACGATTAACGGATCGGGCAAAATCCTTCATGCGTCGCAATCAAAAAAGTCCTTTTTTCCTTTATTTCGCGACACATGATATCCATGTGCCCCGGTTGCCGCATGTTAAATTTTTAGGAAAAAGTGGTTATGGGAATCGAGGTGATGCCTTATTGCAATTGGACGATTCGGTGGGCCAACTCATGAAAACGTTGGATTCCTTGCATTTAACTCAAAACACCTTAGTCATCCTAACAAGCGATAATGGTCCTGTGGTCGACGATGGCTATCACGATCAGTCGAAGGAGCTATTAGGTAATCATCAACCCGCCGCCCATTTAAAAGGTGGTAAATATTCTTCTTTTGAGGCAGGAACGCGTGTGCCATTTATTATTTCTTGGCCTGCTAAGGTTAAAAAGGGTCAATCCGATGCTTTGGTTTCGCAAATTGACTTAGTTTCAAGTATGGCAGCTTTAGTGGGTCAATCGGTGGATGCATCTCAAGCGAAAGATTCAGAAAATCAATTAGCTACTTGGACGGGGCAATCCAAAAAGAGCCGCGCATACATTATCGAGCAGGCGGGTTCTTTAGCCATTCGCCAAGGCGATTGGAAATACATTAGCCCAAGTAAAGGCCAAGCGGTTAATGCCTTAGTTGGCATTGAATTAGGGAATAATCCAGCTGATCAACTATATGATTTGTCAAAGGATCCGTCCGAAAAAAATAATTTGGCCATGGAGAATCCCAACAAAGCGCAAGAACTCAAATCGCTTTTACGCGCTTTGATGGAAAAATAAAAGCCTCATTTCTGAGGCTTTTTAAGATTAAAATATTCCTTTTTGTTTAGCCATTTTCTCGATGTCTGCTACAGTTCGTGGGGAACCGGCAGATAAATTTTCAGGACCTTTTTCGGTAATTAAAATATCATCTTCGATTCGAATACCGATGTTCCACCATTTTTTGTCACATTTACTACCTGCAGGAATGTAAATTCCGGGTTCAACAGTGATCACAACGCCCGGTTGAAGTACCCTTGGACCTAAATCATGCACATCTAAGCCCAAATGATGGGATGTTCCGTGTGGAAAATAGGTTCTTGCCTCCATATCATTTTTGGCGATGCCTAGTTTGATTAAGCCTGCATTTACGACAGCTCGAGAGGCTGCGTCCACATTTGCCATCGGCGCACCTGCCTGAGAGGCAGCGATTCCAGCATCTTGGGCAGCTAGAACAATTTCATATAGTGCCTTTTGCGCTTCTGAGAATTTCCCATTGGCCGGTACTGTACGCGTGACATCGGCGCTGTATCCATGGTATTCTGCGGCACAATCACTTAAAAGCAATTCACCATTTTTAATAGTTTTTAAATTAGTAACGTAGTGAAGGACACAGGCATTTTCAGCAGCGCCATTAATACTTCCGTAGCCTGGATATTCGGATCCATTGTTTTTAAAATGGTATTCCATGATCGCTTGTGCTTGAAATTCCTTCATCCCAGGTTTAATAGCTCGCATGACATCATTATGTCCCAAAACACTGATGGATACTGCTTTTTTAATTAATGCGATTTCTTCAGCTGTTTTGATTCCGCGTAAATTTCGCATGATGGCCATCGTGGAACGTGCTGCTACGGGTTTATTTAGAGCAGTAATTAAGCTATCTACTGTACCGGCCATACGGGAAAGTGGATCTTCTTTGGTTTTATACTTGCTAAAAATCCCTTCAGTGCGGTAGAGACTAAACACGGAGTCAATGTTTGCCATGGGGAGTATTTTGGCGTTAAATTGGTCATTGATAAATATATTTTCCATCCCGCTTTTGGCGCGGAACCCATCTATTCCTAAAATTTTACCGGTCCATAATTCTTTGTAGGGGTCACGGTTTTGAACGAAAATAAATTCGGTTCCCGATTTTCCTAAGAGGTTTACGGGTTGTTTAAATACCAATAAAACGGCATTGGGTTCGTCTAAACCGGTTAAATAGTAGAAATTTTTATTTTGAGCATATTGAAAATTGGTATCATTGCTCCGTTGACGCGTTTGACTGGCGAAAAAGATGCCGACCCCTTTGTCTGATAGCTGTTTTTTAACGGCTGCCCGACGATCCGCATGGAAGGCAGGACTTAAATAATCCGTTGGGTAATCTTGAGCGATGCTAGAAAAGCTAATTAGAATGCCTAGTAGTACCTGGTACGTTGATTTCATAAGTGTAAGCAAAAATTGATTTGAATTAAAATTTGAATATACTCCTTATTCAAATAAAACTCTAATTATTGTCAGTTAAATCGCCAGATGGCAATATTTTTGATTCTAATTCATAATTCAGTTTTTTGATTAAAATTACTTTTGGTTTGTTTGCAGTTTTTTGGGCTTAGATTATATATTTGTTTTTATTATTTAATTTATAATTATCCAAAACTTCTTACCATGAAAAAATCACTTATTTATTCATTTATATTACCTGTTTTATTTTTACTTAGTTCGGCTTCAGCCTCTGCTTTAAATAATCCGGATGCGATTGTTGGGGTATGGAAAACAGGTGAGGGGAATGCTATGGTTCGTATTTATAAAAATGGGGACAAATACCAAGGCAAGGTAGTTTGGTTAAAAGAGCCAATAGATCCTGAGACGGGCAAACCTAAAGTGGACAAGAATCACCCTGAAGAAGCCTCAAGAAAAAGAGCCGTTCTAGGACTTATCAATATTTGGGGATTTGTGCCTAAGGATGAAAATATTTGGGAAGATGGTAACATATACGACCCTAAAAATGGCAATACTTATTCTTGTACATTAAAGTTGACGTCTCCTAATTCCCTCGAGGTTCGAGGTTATATCGGTGTTGCTTTGATTGGAAGAACGGATAATTGGACGAGGCAACAAGCCAAATAATTAGGGCGATACAAAGTTTAAGGTGACATTAAAGAAAAACGGATTTCCTAAATTGCTCGAAAAATAGTTTTGCTTTTCATCGGTTGCATTGTAGGTTTTTGCCACATCGAATCGATAGTTGTAACGCAAGCCAGCTTGAAGGTTAATCCAAAGAAATCCGCTTAACTTTTTGTCCCACATGATGCGAGGTTTAATTTCTCCTCGTTGAATGTAGGCATTTTCTACACCAGGAACATTCGCCCAATATTGATTTCCTTCTAATTCAAATCCTGCTTGTAGCATGTTTGACGTGGAAAAATTATACCTCACATAAGCACGTGCAGGTAAGAGTAGTTCCATCCCCCATTTTTCGTTGAACGTTTTGTTCCAGAATAAAACTGGAACATGAATGAGTTGGCCTGCCCGGTAGGTTCTTGCGATACCGGTACCGATCATATTATTTTCAGAGGTTTTCCAGCCATAAATAAGTGTGGCACTGGTGGTAATGGCTTTGGATTGCATGTCCTTTGAACTTGAAAATAATCCGTTTAAATCAGTGCTTGCTTGAAAAATTAAAAAATTCTTTTCGTTGAGTGGTTTAAAAACGGTGGTGTTGATGCCTGCTGTGACTAAGGAATTTTTGGACAAGGAGCTGGCAAAAGAATTAGCAGTTGGATTAGCAACGGAATAGCTACTACCCCAATAATTGAGTCCCATTTGCCAAATAATTTTATTTGTTGAAATGACCGGAATATTTACCTGTGCACGAATGGCGTTAACTTGGTCAATATGAAGGGTGCTTGGTAAATCTTTCTCATTAAACCGTACCCCTGGCATGGCAAAGTGACCATAATTTTCAAATCCTAGGCTGATAATTCGCTGTGGAGTCTGATTTAAAACTTTGACTGTACAAAATCGTTTTACGCCATCGGCATCTCCAAAACTATTGTAATCAAATACTTCAGTGGTATCTGTTTGCGAATAGGCAATCAAAGTGCCTATGGAAAAAATGAGCGTAAAAATTAATTTCATATCCT
The DNA here is from genome assembly GCA_947459055.1 of Cytophagaceae bacterium. Taxonomy (GTDB): domain Bacteria; phylum Bacteroidota; class Bacteroidia; order Cytophagales; family Spirosomataceae; genus Aquirufa. The sequence goes on from CANHCG010000073.1 coordinate 5,371, forward strand.
ATTTTTTTGTTGGGACAAATATAATGGTTTGTTGAATTGGCAGGGTAATAATTATAATTTAAAAATGGCTAAAAATGGTAACATTATTGGGGTTAAATTAATGGTTTATTTATAGTTTATATGATAACTCAAATATTTTTAAATGTAAATTATCTGGACAATATTTTAGTTGAACCTAAATAGCTTCCTTTCTTATTTGATAACCACAATGGTATTGTATATGTTTTTGGTAAATTAGTTGTCATCCCTTTTGAATCATATGATGCTCTTCCTGCTACTAAATCCCTAAATCCATCACCATCAATATCAATCTGATCTAAATAATCAAACCATTTTGGAGGATTGCTAGGATCGCCAATTAGTGGTATTGCTTGCTTATCAATATGCTGAGAAGTAACATCAGTAAAAGAATTACCATCGTTTCTTAGAAATTGCAAATTGTATGCTCCATAAGGATTATTGATATGCTTTATTCGATTTAGGATAATATCTATCTTCCCATCTGAATTAAAATCGACAAATTGAAATGTATATGTTATTCCATATTCTGGAATATCTGGAAATAAGATATTATTGCTTGTGCTGAATCCGTTAGCAGAGCCGAGATAAACTCTAGTTTGCTCATTTCCAGATGGTGCCATAAAAATATCTAAATAGCCATCTGAATTTATATCAAATAACTCTACCCAAGTTCTTTCTTGAAGAGTAAGTCCAGTAATGATCTCTTTTCTGGTAAAAGTGCCATTACCATTGTTTATTCCAGCGTAAAAAGGCATATTACCCAAAAAGTGAGGTGCAAGTAGATCGACTTTGCCGTCGTTATTGACATCTCCAGCCGCAACTGTATGATTATAGGCACGAAAATCTGATAATGCCGTTGCTGTTGGAGCGCCAGAACCAAACTTAATTAGAATTGGTATCTGATAGCGACTTGGATCATTTTGAGAAGGTGTATTAGGCAATCTTGGAACTTCACCTGCTGTACCTGCAACAATCACATCTAGAAAGCCATTTCCATCAAAGTCATTTACAATTGCGCGACGGCCTTGTTCAACCCCCGGAAAAGTATATTTAATTGAAAAATTGCCACCACCGTCATTGTGCATAACTAATATTGGATCACCGGCGACTTCATCAAAATTTGTAGTTTGAATAACAATGTCTAAACGTCCATCTTTATCATAATCTAATTGTGCATGCGCATTGGATGTTGTATAGCCAGGATGTGCTATTTGAATAACAGGTAAACAATGAGCCAAAACATCGTAATACTTGTTTGGTAAGTAATCATAATAAAATGATGTTGTTTTATTAATAGCAGAAAAAGCTAATTCATTCGTATTTCTGGTGATTGATATTGAAGTAGAAGATTGATTTGTTGATGTAGATTTTGACTTTAAAGTTATTTTTAAAGTATAATTAAGACCTAGTTCAATTTTGCCAATCTTAATATCATAATTGGCACTCGGTGCTGTAGTTTGCGAAGAAAATATTGTTGTCTGATTATCTACTCGAACTAACTCGATATTTTGAGAAATTCCGCTAGCAGGAATTTTGCTTGTTATTTTTAATGAAAATGTCAAACTATCTTGGGTTGATTCAATTGGGGAAGTAGAACTGTTGGGTGTTACTGAGAATTGAATTTGTTCTTCAATTTGATTATTGGGTGGAATTACCGGATCAGATTTTTTGCATGAAAACAATGAAAAAATCAATAATATGAAAAGTATTTGGTTTTTCATTTTGTAACAATCATTTGGTAACAAATTTATCTATTTAAATCAAACTTGCCATTTTGTCTCTCTAAACTTAAATATTTAATAAGATTCGATCAACGCATTTTTTCATATGATTTTTTAGATTCTTCAATTTTCTATTTAGCACCTTGTGTTTTACATGTATACTAAATAGAATTAAGATGAAAAATTCACATTTAGGATTCTCATTAAACTAATCCAAACGATTAGTATTTAATTTCTTGCGCTGGAAAATAGATTAATCCGAAGAAACAACCGTTAAAAGTTAATTACAAATTGTCATAGAGTGGGCATTTGCATAAAAAAGGCGCCCTTAACTAATGATAAGAGCGCCTTTTTAATTTGTACTAATGTGGAGTCGGAGGGATTCGAACCCTCGTCCAAACCTCGAGAACTGATGCTTTCTACACGTTTAGATTCAATTAATTTTCGATTGAGATTTGGTTTGAATCAGACCAAAACCCCAACTTATCCTCTGGATACTAACTAATTAGATAGAG
>CANHCG010000074.1 GCA_947459055.1 Cytophagaceae bacterium
AAAGCCCGGTTTTAAATAGGTTAATTTCTTCAGGTCGGGCAGCGCGGCCTTCGGATCCCATTGAGCCTTCAGGTTTCTTTTACCTGCCAAGCCCGAATAAAAAGTACCTGTCAGTGTTTTTCCTTGGATGCGGGCTCGCACTTGCATCAGGTAACTCCCGTCGAAATTGCTCAAAAACAAACTGTCTCCACTGATGTTTCCTTGCAAATAACGGTAATCGCCACTGGTCTTCAAAAATGTCCCAGTGACCTGATTTCCTTTTTGGGTAAAAATTCCAACGCCTGGGCTGTGATTGGTTTCATCGCTCCAAAAATCCGCCATCCATTTTCCTTGCACGCTGACCTTAGCGGGTAGTAGTTTTGTATATCGTAAATTGGAACCGGCGCGGGCTTGAAAAGGCATGCGATAGGCCGGAATGCCATTTCTTTTTCTAACTAAATAGCCGGTTAATTGATTCCCTTTGCTCAGTTTTCCAATCAATTCCGATTCATAAAGGTCAAATGGAATCACCAAAGAATCTCCTCGAAAATAAGACTCGTCCAAAGAAAAACGTTCTTCCCCATTGCGTAATTGAATCTTAAATCGATTAGCGGATTTCCCCGGTTTTACCTCAAAATTCATCGGGAGTGCCCCGCCGATGTGCATGATTTCACCACGCCAAATGCCCTGCGCGGGTCGATCGATTGATTGTGCCTGCAAGGAAAAGGCACCGAAGAGAAGAAATGAAATGAAAGCTAACTTCGACATAGTCATAATTTTACCCCGTAAAGATACACATTCCAATTTGTCACAAAAAATTCCTTGTTGATGCAAAAAATTAGTGCACGGCCGAGTGATTATTTGTAATTTTGAATCTATGTCTGAATCCACGTACCATACCTCCGTTTTATTGCACGAATGCATGGAAGGCTTAGCAATAAATCCAAATGGAGTTTACGTCGATGTGACCTTTGGTGGAGGAGGACATTCCAAAGAAATTCTGAAACAATTGGGTCCAGAAGGCCGCTTATTTGCCTTTGATCAAGATCCGGATGCATGGAAAGAAGCGGAGAAAATTGAGGATGATCGTTTGACGCTCATCACGGCTAACTTCAGGTATTTAGAAAAATATTTACGTTTGCATGGTATCAAGCAAGTCGATGGGATATTAGCGGATTTTGGCGTTTCGTCGTATCAATTAGACGCTGCTTCCCGCGGTTTTTCTACTCGCTTTGATGGTCCCCTCGACATGCGTATGGGACCCTCCGCTGCGATGGATGCGAAGGAAGTATTGAATAGCTATTCAGCGGAGGCCTTGCAGAGAATTTTTGGGATGTATGGCGAGGTGAAAAATGCAAGAACCTTAGCCTTGGCGATTGTACAAGCGCGTACCCAAAAAGCCTTGGAAACGACCGCGGAATTTAAGGAAATTCTTTTTAAATTAGCTCCAAGGTCGCGTGAATTCAAGTATTTTGCGCAGGTGTTTCAGGCGATCCGAATTGAGGTTAATCAGGAAATTGCGGTGATTGAGGAGTTTTTGGAACAAGTTCCTAAGGTACTAAAAACGAATGGCCGATTAGTCGTTATTTCGTTTCATTCCTTGGAGGACCGACCCGTGAAAAACTTTATTCGATCCGGTAATTGTGAAGGAAAAGAAGACAAAGATATGTTTGGGGTAGTTCATAAACCGATGGATGCCTTTACCCGAAAACCGATTGTTGCCTCTGAAGAAGAATTAAAATTAAATCCTAGATCTAGAAGTGCGAAGCTACGCATCGCGATTAAAAAGTAAATATGGCCAAAACAGTTCCCAATTCCGAGCCTATTGAAAAGCCTAATTCTGTTCCCAAAGAGGGATTGATGGATATGCTGTTCAACATCGACCATTTGACGGGCGGCGAGTTGCCTATTGAATGGATTAAACGCATCTTATTTATAGCGGTTTTGATTTTGATTTATATTTATTATTCGATGCTGGCCGACGGGAAAATTCACCAAATCGCCAAAACAAAAGCAGAATTAGAAGAAATTCGGGCCGATTATACGACTCAAAAAGCCGAGTTTATGAAAGTGGGAAAACAAAGTTATTTGGCAGAAGCGATGAAAAAATATCGCTTGGAAGTGAGTTTGACACCGCCCACAAAAGTTGTATTGGAACAAAATAAGGAAGAGGAAAATTAGTCGCATGGCCACGTCAACCCGTCAAAATATTCGAGCAATCATCACATTTCGATTTAATGTGTTTTTTGTCATTATGCTTTTGTTCTTTATCCTCTTGGTTTATAACCTCTACAAGGTCGTATTTATTCAAGGGCCCACCTTACGTGCGGAAGCGGAATCCACCTATATTAAAGAACGCAGTGTCGATGCCACCCGTGGAAATATTTATTCGGATGATGGAAGCTTGTTAGCCACGTCCCTCCCAAAATATCGCCTGGGTCTGGACCCTTCGGTGTTTAACCGAAATGCAACGACCGAAAAATTATTCAAAACGCATATTCATGCGCTTTGCGACCAGTTATCCGCTTTTTTCAAAGATCGCACCTCGGATGAATATTATGCCAAAATTTTGTCGGCCAAAAACTCTGGTCGGACCTATCTCCTGCTGAACAATCGCCTGCTCGATTACCAAGAACGCAAGGCCGTACTAAATTTTCCGTTGTTTAAGGAGGAAAAACGTAACCCAACGAAAACTGGAATTGTATTCGATAAAGTCAATGTTCGCTATGCGCCTTTTGGACAAATGGCATATCGGACGATCGGGTATTTGAAAGATAAGATTGGAGTCGGGCTGGAAGGTTCTTTTGATAAGGAATTGCGCGGAACACCGGGTAAAGGCATGTTTGAAAAAATGGATAAAAATACTTGGCGGCCAATCGAAGGAGGACAAGAATTAATTCCGACACCTGGATATGATTTACAAACGACGATAGACGTGGATATTCAGGATATTGTGGAATTAGCCTTAATGAAAGCTTTGGCAGAATTTAAGGGGAATTATGCCACGGCGATTGTAGTAGAGACTACTACCGGTGAGATTAAGGCGATTTCTAATTTAACTAAAAACCCAAAGTCACCGACCGGCTATTCCGAGTATGCGAATCATGCCATCGAAGTTTCCGAAAATGACCCAGGTTCTGTCTATAAATTGCCTTCCATGATGGCCATCTTAGAAGAGGCCAATTTGCCTTTAACGGATTTGGTGACCACGGGAGGAAAATACACGGTCTTCAATCGAACCATGTCGGACTCCCATGATTATGGCACGATTACGGTACAAGGGGTAATCGAGCATTCTTCGAATATCGGCACGATTAAATTAATGCAACGGGTTTTCTCCTCTAAGCAGGCCAAATTTTACGATTATTTGAAAAAATTCCATTTAATAGAACCGCTTGATTTTCAAATCAAACCACGTTATGCCCGACCTAAATTCCCTTTGCCACCTAAATGGGATGCTTTGCAATATATGTGGTCTTCGGTGGGTTATTCGTCGAATACCTCGCCTTTGCATATTTTAAGTTTTTACAATGCCATTGCAAACAATGGCTATTGGATTCAGCCAATCATTGTTAAAAAAGCAACGATTGCGAATCAGGTCGTGATGGATTATACAGAATCCCAAAAAAGGGACGAAAAACCGCTCTGCTCGCCGGAGACATTGAAGAAAATCAAAATCATGCTAGAAGGTGTGGTGGAACGGGGAACGGGGAATAACTTAAAAGGAACGCCTTATGGCATTGCTGGAAAAACAGGTACGGCCCAACGCCGTGTCAATGGCCAATACATTAAAGGAACCTATTATACCTCCTTCATCGGCTATTTTCCAGTGGCCAAACCTAAGTATACCATGCTCGTAGCCATGGATAAACCTGAAGGAAATTCGGAAGGTACCTATGCGCGTCAAGTGACGGCCCCGGTTTTTAAAGAAATTGCCGATCATATCTATTCTCGTGATATGAAATTACAGCGTAAATTATCCGGTTATTTACCGGATTCCCTTAATAATGCCCAATTAACCCATACGATTCATCCGATGGACCATGAGATTTTATACTCGAATTTTCATTTGCCTAAAGTAGAAGAAGATGGACGTTGGGTTCAATTCGGTATGGACAAAAAAGTCGTTCAAAATACTCCGATTTCCTTTCCGCCAAAAACAGTGCCAAATGTGGTCGGGATGAATCTACGTGATGCCCTTTTTGCTTTGGAAAATCGAGGTCTTCGCGTTCGAGCGGATGGTTTTGGGGCGGTCGTGTCTCAATCAATTCCAGCGGGTTCGCCAGTGAAGAAAAATCTCTTGTTACAAATCCAGTTGAAATAACATGAACGCCTTATCGCACTTATTTCAGGGGATTTCAACATTGAGCCAAACGGGGCCTGATCAAGAAATAACCCAACTGTGTTTTGATTCCCGAAAAGCCCAAGCAGGTTCCCTGTTTTTTGCAATTCCGGGCACACAAGTGGATGGACATCAATTTCTCGATCAAGTACATGCGCAAGGTTGTACGGCCTGGGTGGTCCAACAAATACCCGCCAACATCCCCGAGAATGTCACCTGTATCCAAGTTGCCGATTCAAATGAGGCTTTAGCCGATATTTCGTGCGTGTTTTATGGGCATCCGTCGAAGTCTATGCAATTAATTGGCATTACAGGCACGAACGGGAAAACGACTAGCGTGACCTTATTGTTCGAATTATTTAAATCCCTCGGGCATCGCTGTGGCTTGATTTCCACGGTTGTGAATAAAATCCAAGATCGAATTATTCCCGCCACGCATACCACCCCAGATGCGATGCATTTGAACGCCTTATTGGCCGAAATGCTAGTCGATGGCTGCACGCACGTCTTCATGGAAGTCAGTTCTCACGCGGTAGTCCAAAAACGTATTCATGGCCTTCATTTTAAAGGAGCTATTTTTTCCAATATCACCAGGGATCATTTGGACTTTCACGAGACCTTTGACGAATATATAAAGGCCAAAAAGGGATTTTTTGATGCGCTTCAAGCGGGTTCATTTGCCTTGACTAATGTGGACGATAAACGCGGTAATGTCATGTTGCAAAATACCCAAGCTAAAAAATACAGCTACGGTTTATTAAATGCCGCGGATTTTAAGGCCAAAATTATCAGCAATGGGATTGGCGGATTGCAATTGGACATCGAAGGAAAAGCCATGCATGCCCAATTGATTGGCACTTTTAATGCCTATAATTTGTTAGCGATCTATGCGACAGCCATGCTGTTAGGCGAGGACCAGGAAGAGGTATTGATTCAAATGTCAGCACTCAAAACAGCACCGGGACGATTTGACCAATTGGCCGGTCCCAACGGCAAAATGGGAATTGTCGATTATGCTCATACGCCAGATGCCTTGGAAAATGTGTTAAAAACGATTCAAGCGATTCGTTCTAAAAATCAGCGAATCATAACGGTGGTCGGTTGTGGCGGTAATCGCGATACTGGAAAACGCCCGATCATGGCGGAATTAGCGGCTCGATACAGCGATGCGGTGGTCTTGACCTCAGATAATCCCAGGTTCGAAGATCCAGAAGAAATTTTAAACCAAATGGAAGCTGGTATCCCAGCAGATTCGAAGGCAAAAGTCCTGCGTATTTCAGATCGAAAAACAGCCATTTTTACTGCTATTCGGGAAAAAGCGGCGTTGGGCGATATTATTTTGGTGGCAGGCAAGGGTCATGAAACCTATCAAGATATTCAAGGAGTTAAATCGGATTTTGACGATAAAAAAGTGATTTCAGAAGCCTTCGAGGTCTAATTTGTACATGCCCATAAATTTTTGCAAATTTGTGCTTTCAATTTGTTAACCTGACATAAACCCAAGGCTCAATGTTTTATTACCTCTTTGAATACTTAGATAAGCATTTAAATGTGCCAGGGGCGGGGGTTTTTCAATACATCACATTTCGTGCATTTGCCGCAACAATAACATCTTTGGGTATTGCAGCGATTTGGGGTAAATCCGTGATTTACCGCTTGCAAAAATTACAAATCGGCGAAGAAATTCGGGATTTAGGTCTAGAAGGCCAAATGGCGAAAAAGGGCACTCCGACCATGGGAGGCTTTATTATTTTACTGTCTTTATTGATTCCTACCTTATTATTTGCCAAAATCACGAACGTTTACATTGTACTTTTATTGACCTCAGCGGTTTGGTTGGGCGCAGTGGGATTTGCGGATGATTACATCAAAGTATTCAAGAAAAATAAAGAAGGTTTATCTGGAAAGTTTAAGATTGTTGGGCAAGTGGGTCTAGGTTTAATCGTCGGTCTTACGATGTATTTTAATCAGCATATTAAAGTCCGCATGTACGACAAAGTGACGATGCTGGCGGATGGGACACAGGTTCAGAGCTATACGGATACCAAATCGTTGTTGACCACCGTACCCTTTTTAAAGGATAATCAGTTTGATTACAACATGTTATTGCCCAGTTTCATTCCAGATCATTATGTTTGGATTGTCTATGTCTTGGTGGTAATTTTTATTATTACGGCGGTGTCAAATGGGGCGAATATTACAGATGGAATTGATGGATTGGCTGCGGGAACTTCGGTGATCATCGGATTGACATTGGCGGTATTGGCCTATGTGTCTGGAAATAAAGTGTTTTCACAATATTTGAATGTGATGTTTATCCCGAATTCGGGGGAATTAGCCATATTTTGTGCGGCCTTTGTAGGTGCTTGTATTGGGTTTTTATGGTATAATGCTTACCCGGCGCAGGTGTTTATGGGGGATACGGGAAGTTTGATGTTGGGTGGAGTGATTGCGACCTTGGCGATTGTGATTCGCAAGGAGATGTTGATTCCCGTGTTATGCGGTATTTTTTTGATAGAGAATATGTCGGTCATTATTCAAGTGGCCTATTTTAAATACACCAAACGAAAGTATGGCGAGGGTCGGCGCGTATTTCTCATGTCACCTTTGCATCACCATTTTCAAAAAAAGAATTATCATGAAGCCAAAATCGTGATTCGCTTTTTGATTGTGGGTATCATTTTGGCTGTTATTTCATTAGTCACTTTAAAATTGCGTTAATCGCTGCATTCGTTTTGAGTCAAATTCGCCTATTTCCTAGATCCACTTCTTTTCAAGAAATCATTCCCTTGCCAGCTTCCAAATCGGAAAGTAATCGGGCCTTGATTATTCATGCCTTGGCGGGAGGAAAGGAGGGGCAATTGACCAATTTAGCCGAAGCCCGTGACACTCAAACTATGATTCGTTTATTGGCTGATGGCCAAAATCCGGAGGCAGATGTATTGGATGCCGGAACAACGATGCGGTTTTTGACTGCCTATTATTCTGTTACAGGCCAAATGAAGCGGATGACAGGTACGCCTCGGATGTGCGAACGGCCGATTGGGATTTTGGTCGATGCCTTGCGTCAGTTAGGGGCAAATATCGAATATGAAAACAAAGAAGGCTATCCGCCTTTGCGCTTGCAAGGATTTCAATATGCGGGGAAGCGAGAAATTTCGATTCGTGGGGATGTGAGTTCACAGTTTATTTCAGCGATTTTGATGCTAGGG
>CANHCG010000075.1 GCA_947459055.1 Cytophagaceae bacterium
CATGACATAATGACCAAGGACTAAATAGCCCAAATAACCTGAAAAATACATAAATTCAATATGCGGAAAATAATTCGCCAACCCAGGCCAATTGGCAATAAGCGTTAGGAACCAAATCCCCAAAAAGACTTCGATATCCCGTTTTTTTAGTTGATTTATGGCTACATGTATCCAAGGCAAAAACAGATACAAACCCAAAATCATATACAAATACCAGAAATGGAAGGAGGCTCCAAAGGCGATTTGATGCCAAATCCAAGGGACCAGAATTTCCCAAGATTTTTGTAGCATCGAAGGGAATTTGACAAATACATTAAACAAAATATAAACGAACGTCCAAAAGCAAAAAGGAATAAAGATTCGGGCGAGGCGTTTTTTATGCTGGGGCCAGGCATAGGATTGATTCGGGCTGAGTAATAAGGCCCCTGAAAGCATTACAAAAACGGGAACACAAAATCGGGAAGCACTGTCCAAGGTATTTCCAAGCCACCAATCGCCGATGTCTATTTTCCCAAAACGTGGTAAAATCCCTCCGACAACATGAATGATGATCACCGCCAACGTCGCCAAGACACGTATATAATCTAAAAAAATGATTTTAGGTTTATCCATACGTTTCTATATCTTGAATTCTAGGGATTTAAATTAAATGAGTCGGATTATATCCTTCCCTATGGTTAACCCAATTTCGTTTACATCGCAAAAAAGTCTCCATTGAATCGGTTCGTTAATTTATGATTTACATACTAGCTACCTAAACTAATGGCAAAAAAAAGAGGCGCATCCTAGGATGCGCCTCTTGTGTTAGATATCAAATGGTTGGCGATATAAGCGTTTCTTCGAAGCTGCATAAATCGCATTTGCCACGGAACCACCCGTAGGGGGTAAAGCGGGTTCACCTAAGCCCGTCGGCGCAATGCCATTATCCACAAAATGTGCATCTATCGTCGGAATTTCATTTCCTCGAATCAATCGATACGAGTTAAAATTCGCCGGTGCCGCTACGCCTTCATTAAAACGTAATTTCGCAAACATGGCATGGCCCATACCATCAATGATTGCACCTTTAATTTGATTTTCCGCACCACTTAAATTAACCACCTCGCCACAATCCGTGACAGCCGTGACATGAGTAATTTTAGGTTTTCCATTGACCATCACGGCATCTGCCACTTGGGCCACATAGGACAAGTGAGAGAAGTAAACGCTGAATCCTTGAGAAACCCCTGGCTTTTTCTTCCATTGGGATTTTTCAGCTGCTTGCTTAATCACTTCAATAAAGCGATCAGGCTCATAGGTAATTTTCCCTACTGGATTGTTTTTAGCGCGTGCCAACCAATCTAAACGCATTTGTACAGGATCCTTACCTCCTGCTTCAGCTACCTCATCTAAAAATGCTTGCTCTGCGTAACCAAGAAAATTGGTAATCGGTGCACGCCATGGGCCGGTTGTCACGGAAGACACTTGGTTCACGGATTCGATCAAGACATTGTCAATCGCCCCCACTGGAAAATTATCCTGACGCGTTGCATTCCCCGCATTCAAACCTACCCCACGTAAATAAAAGGCAATCATATTTCCTGACGCATCCAAACCAGCCTTGAAATGATAGCGAACCGCTGGGCGGTAAATTCCTCCCATCATATCATCTTCACGCGTCCACATCACTTTCACTGGTTTTTTGATGAGGCTAGAAAGTTCGGCCGCTTCTAAGGCAAAATCATTGTTTAATCGTCGGCCAAATCCCCCACCCATTTTACTTAATTCCACTTCTACTTTTTTCTCGTCGACTTTCAATAACGTCGCAACCGCTTTTTGGGCAGATTGTGGCACTTGCGTCGGACCAGCTAAAAGCACTGAACCATCTGCACGAACATCAGCAAAAAAATTCATGGGCTCCATCGGTGAATGCGATATAAAAGGGCATTCGTACGTCGCTTCTACCACTTTGGCGGCCTTGGACATGGCCATTTGGAAATCTCCATCTTTGCGTTGCACCTGTGCTTTGTCCGCGGCCATTCCCTCATCAAACCACTTTTTATGCGTGGATTCACTTTCTAAATTTTGACCATCGTATTTACAGGAAACTGCTGCGCGTGCCTGCATAACTTGCCATGTACTTTGACCCACAATCGCCACCTTATTTTTAAAGGAAAGCACATCGATAATCCCAGGCATTTTTAACGCATCAGCTGCATCAAAAGATTTCAAAGTCGCTCCAAACGGCGGCCGAATAATTTGCGCAATCACCATGCCAGGCTTCTCGATATCCAAACCAAAAACCGGCTTTCCCGTCACCACATTCGCATTATCTACACCTTTCGTACGCTTTCCAATAATTTTATAGTCCTTCCGATTTTTATAGGTCGGTTCGGTAGGAACGGTCAACGTGGCCGCCAACGAAGCCAATGAACCGTAACTCGCTTTCTGGCCCGCAGGTCCTAATACAAAACCTCCTGCAGTTTTACAAGTACTTATGTCCACCTTCCAGGTTTGAGCTGCCGCTTGGATGAACATTTGTCGGGCCGTCGCTCCCGCCTTTCGCAAGCGATCCCACGAATGCTTGAGGGCTCCGCTACCACCGGTCAACTGACGTTCAAAATGTTGCGTATCCAAATTCGCCTGACGAACTTCCACATCCTTCCAATCCACATCTAATTCCTCCGCCACTACAACAGGGAAAGCCGTCTTTATACCTTGCCCGATTTCCGGATTTGGAGAATATAAAATAACCTTTCCCAGTGATGAAATCTCTAAATAGGCATTAAATCGGCCCGCTTCCACCGCCGATGCGACCATCGCACCAGCCTTCCCCTCCGCCTTAAACCAATCAAAACCCAAACAAAAGGCTCCTGTCGCCAAGGCCGTTTTCTGCAAAAATGATCTTCTTGTATTTTTCATGATTAGGCTGGTTTTTTAGTGGTACTTGGTTTTTTCTTTGTTGCTAGATCAGAGGCTAATTTAACCGCTTCTTGGATCCGATGATAGGTACCGCAACGGCAAATGTTACCCGACATCCCATCTACAATCTCCGTCGCCGAAGGCTTTGGTTTTTTCTTCAATAAAGAAGCCGCCGTCATGATTTGACCCGCTTGACAATACCCGCATTGCGGAACGTCCAATTGATCCCAAGCCACCTGCACCGGATGATCCCCCTTTTCACTCAATCCCTCAATCGTCGTAATATCTGCATTCGCCACCGCGGAAAGTGGTAGCACACAGGAACGCGTCGCTTCTCCATTTACCCAAACGGTACAAGCCCCGCATTGCGCGATGCCACAACCGTATTTGGTTCCCTTGAGAGACATATGATCCCGCAAGGTCCATAACAAAGGTGTGTTTGGATCAATATCCAAGGACACTTTTTTCTTGTTAATCGTCAATTGAATGCTCATGATTTTTTCTTCTTTTTTGTGATAATAGGCGCTGTAATTTCTTTAATTCGCATGTTTCTGAATTTTAGCTCATTTCCATGTCCTAAAAACCCAATATGTCCTTTTTTGTTAAATAAGCCAGGATGTTCCTTATGATCCGCCGTGCCATTCTTCGTAGCCTCTGCTATATCCCCGTCTAGGATAACCTCGCCATTTAAAATAACTTTTATTTGATTCCCAACGGCAATCACTTCTTCCTGGTTCCACTCTCCCACCGGCTTTAAGAATCCCACCTTCGCTGGAATAATCCCGTACACAGAACCATGGTATTGATAAGGTTGTAATTTTGCATACACAGGTGCCGTATTATCCAAAATCTGTAATTCCATCCCCTGATACGCCGCATCTCCTTCCAATGGCGCTCGAATACCCAACCCATTGTTGGCCCCCGGCGTTAACTGAAACTCAAACTTCATATGAAAATCACCATATTCCTTTTTTGTATACAAGTTGCCACTTCCTCCGCGCTTGGGATAAATAGCCAATTCGCCTTTTTCAGGCACATAATCCACCGTATTTCCAGTCCATTGGAATAAACTCGAACCATCAAACATTGTTTCAAAACCCTCTGATTTTTCCTCGGCAGAGACTTCATAATTTGTTTGAGGTGTCAATTCCTTCACAAAAATATTTCGGTAGGTAATGTGATTTCCGTGTGCCTGCAATTCGATCGCGTCACGGACAAAAATCGGCAATTTACGATCCCAGTAATTTTCTAAAATCGTATTATCTACCACCAACTCCCCATTTAAATACACCGTTACACGCTCGCCCTTCATGATGATATGGAAGGTATTCCAATCATTAATCGGGTTATCGGCTACCTTAAAAGGATTTTTCGGATTTTTGATGTTGTTGTACAAACCTCCAGAACCCACTTGCGCGCCTACGTTTGTCCGACGAATATCCCAAATCTGCACCTGCGGCGAACCCCGTAAATAAATCCCCGCATCGCCATCCGGTTCGATTTTCCAATCCACCCACATGTCAAAATCCTGGTAATCTTTTACTGAACATAAATTATCTCCATGGCCAGTGAAATGTAATTCATCATCTTTGGCATACCAACCAGTCCGCATGACCTGATCTGCTTTCACCTGTTTTTTCGCTAAGGTATCCGCCGACATCGCCCTACGTTTCACCGGATTATCCACTAAACCTTTCCATCCGCGTAAATCTTGGCCATTGAACATGGAATAAAAACCCGTTGGCGTCGCTCCTTTCGAAAACAATTCCCGGATAGCATCTCTTTTTTGAGGATCTGAAACCGCTGATAAACCTTCTTGAACCCATTCCCTTGTCATTTGACCCTGAACGTCTGGATTCGCCAAATAAATTGACACTAAACCTTCCGCCGCGGTCGACTTTGAATTCGGTTCTTTTAAGCCTTGATACAAGGCCTTCATGGCTTGTAAACTCGAGCATTTACCTAAACCCCGGTAAATCTGATCACGAAGATCTTTGTTTTGAGTAAGATCGAGGGCATTGCGATAGCGCAATACTTGTTGGGTTTCATTCGCACTTGCCTTCGCATTGATCTTCACATAGGCACTAATTACCTCATCCGATTTTGTGCTTTTAGCTAATTCATATAGCCAAGTTAAATTCTCCACATCCTGCACAAAAGGCACCCAATTTGCCTTCTTGGCAGCCGAAATGGCATATTTGGTGATACCTTTGGAAGCATTTGGGTCTAATTTAAGCACCTGGGTCATGCCTGTTTGCAAGGCTTTGACTTCATTCGCTAAATCTGCTGTGGATAATTTCCCCGCAAGAATATCAAAGTCATTCGATGCTATCCATTTGGGTAAACAATAGAAACCTGCTTCACGGGTTGCCGCATTCGATTGAACGGCACGCCAAACGGCTGTTTTAACTGGGCTCCATTGACGATAAGAACCATAGACCATTAAAATGATTTGTTGGTTTACCGGCAAGCGATCCATATTCGCCATTTGTTTTTTCATGAAATCATTCGCTGATAAGCTCGAAATCGCTTCCCCAACTGCCAAGGCATCCACGCCCGGTTTGGCCGAAGCCGCCCAGATTCCTGCCAGTCCTTGAACGCCTTGGAATTTAATGAGACCTCCAATTTGTGCAGTTCTGACCTTTGGGAAATCAGCTAATAAAATCGGCTGTGCCCAAGTCGCTTTTCTTGTCACGATGGCATCAATCACCATGGCTTGATGTGCCTCATCACTGGCCTTTGTCATCGCCAGTAAGGCAGGCAACAAAGTAGGTCTTGGCACCGCAAAAAGCTTTTTGCTGATAAATCCAGCTACATCACGCGAGGCTTTTGGATACATACCCATCGCGATGGAAATGCCTTTGGGATCTTTTTTGATCAATAAATCCAAGGCCTTAATTTTGCTATTTTCCGAGATACTTTCCTTTAGAAAAAAAAGTAATTCCATGGAAGGATTAGGCTGTTTAGATACATAATCCAAATATGCTTCCACAGCTTGAGTCGGATCATAGGTACCACCCGCTTGCAACGCTAATTTTCGTAGCGTCTCATAGGCCTTGGGACCTCCTTTTGAGGCTAGGTTGCGAAGTTCTACTTGCGTAAACCGAGAGGCTAATTGTGGGTCTTTAGGCTGCTGCGCCCATGCGGTGCAGGAGAGCAAAACAGCGAATATCAAATGTATATAGGTTCGTTTCATTCGAATAAAAATTAAAGAATATAAGGGGCACGCATCGGTTGGTCCATGTAAGCACTTGCTTCTGGATCGTCAAGAATCTCTTGTTTGATTGGATCAAACTTCAAATTTCGATGCACGCGCATCGCGATCAATCCGAGGTTCACCAACGTACATGATTTATGACCATTAGCCTCATTCAAGGCAAATGTTTTTCGATTTTTGACGGAATCTACGAAATCCGTTTGTTGGGCCGCTGGCTCCGGGAACTCGGCCAATTTCCGTTGCATATCCGGAATATCCGACACAAAATTCTTATAAAGTTTCCCTTTCGGGCCCTCGATATAGGCCACTTTCTCATCTTTGGCCTCACCATCTAACACAATTTGACATCCATCTGCATAGGTATACGTAATCCGGTTAAAAATACCCACGGCCTCTTTATCTTGGACAGGGGCATCCACCTCGATATAAATAGGGCTCGTATCGTCTTTGCCTAGGAAATATTGGATCGGGTCCAAATAATGCTGACCCATATCCCCTAATGCACCGCCATCATAATCCCAATAGCCTCTAAATGTCATATGGGAACGATGCTCATGATAAGGTTTATAGGGCGCGGGTCCTAACCACATTTCATAATCCAACTCCAAAGGCACTGGCTGGGGTTTTAAATCTGTTTTACCAATCCAGTAAAATTTCCAATCAAAACCCGTATGCTTGCTAATGGTTACTTTTAAAGGCCAACCTAACATCCCAGAATCAACCAATTTCTTAATCGGTTTCACCGTCGTGTTCATACCATAAAAATTACTTTCAAAACGGAACCAAGTGTTTAAGCGGAAGATACGGCCGTGTTGTTGGACCGCCTCGACCAAACGTTTCCCTTCTCCAATCGTCCGGGTCATCGGTTTTTCGCACCACACATCCTTACCTGCACGGGCCGCATCGGCTGCGATAATTCCGTGCCAATGAGGAGGTGTCGCCACGTGGACGATGTCGACTTCAGGTAATTGAATCAATTCACGATAATCCGAAAAAGCTTTTACCCCTTTTTCGACTTTTTCTAAGCCTAATTGCAAATTGCGCTTATCCACATCACACATGGCCACGACCCGCGTACCAGCATAAGGGATATGTCCACGGCCCATGCCGCCGGTACCTACAATGGCTTTGGTGAGTTGATCGCTAGGGGCCAAATAGCCCTTGCCTAATACATGTCTTGGCACAATACTAAAAGCTGCAAGACCGAGGACGGATTGTCCTAGAAATTTTCTTCTTGATACACGCATAGATTAAATAGGTTGATGTCCTAAATTAGAAAAAATTCAGAACTTTTTATGCTAATTTTTTGAAAAAGAGCTATTTGTTTGTCACAAGGACGGTCAAACTCCGAGCCCCATGGGCTCCAATCACCAGCGACTGTTCAATATCCGCTGTCTTCGATGGCCCGGA
>CANHCG010000076.1 GCA_947459055.1 Cytophagaceae bacterium
AGTCACGGAAGCTACCGACAGCGCAGCTCCACCACGTGAATCGCCATCCAATTTCGTTAAGACTACCCCATCAAAATTCAAGCGCTCATTAAAGGTTTTTGCGGTATTTACCGCATCTTGACCAGTCATGGAATCTACCACAAACAAAATCTCCGTTGGCCGAATCGCTTGCTTCACCGCAGCAATTTCATTCATCATCGCTTCATCCACTGCTAAACGGCCGGCTGTATCGACAATAACCACTTTTTTACCCATTTTGCGGGCATAAGAAAGTGCATTTTCGGCAATGGAAACGGCATTTTTATTATCGGGTTCGGCATAGACCTCTACCCCAACTTGTTCGCCAAGCACTTTCAATTGATCAATCGCCGCCGGTCGATAAATATCACAAGCTACTAAAAGGACATTGCGACCCCCTTTTTTGATGTATTGGGCTAATTTCCCTGAAAAAGTTGTCTTACCAGAACCCTGAAGACCGGCGATTAATACAACGGCGGGGTCGCCTTTTAAATTGATATCTTCTTTGCTCCCACCCATTAATTGGGTTAATTCCTCGTGGACAATTTTTACGAGCAATTGGCCCGGTTCCACGGAAATGAGTATTTTTTGACCTAAAGCCTGATCTTTAATTCGATCGGTGATTTCTTTGGCAACCTTGTAATTCACGTCGGCGTCCATTAAGGCCCGGCGAATTTCCTTCACCGTAGCAGCAACATTGACGTCGGTAATTCGACCTTTCCCCTTTAGGGTACGCATGGCCGAGGTAATTTTGGAACTTAAATTATCAAACATATCAAATCGAAATTAAAAAAGGACTGCAATTTACGCTTTTTGGCGCAAAAAAATTAATCAAAAATAAGAATTCCTAATTACCTTTGTAGGATTAATTAGGTAAGGCCTATTTAGAAATTGCTTTAAAAATAATTTTAATTCAAAACATGGAAAAAATTAAAGTAGCTAACCCAGTGGTGGAATTGGATGGCGATGAAATGACCCGCATTATTTGGAAATTCATTAAGGATAAATTAATCCTTCCTTACTTGGATCTAGACATTAAATACTACGATTTAGGCGTAGAATACCGGGATGAAACGAATGATCAAGTAACCATCGAGGCGGCTGAAGCAATCAAAAAATACGGCGTAGGAATCAAATGTGCGACTATCACCCCAGATGAAGCACGTGTAACTGAGTTTGATTTGAAACAAATGTGGAAATCGCCAAACGGAACGATTCGTAACATCTTAGATGGTACTGTTTTCCGCGAGCCGATTGTTTGTGCGAATGTTCCTCGTCTTGTACCGAATTGGACGGCACCGATTATGATTGGTCGTCACGCGTTTGGTGATCAATATCGTGCAACTGATTTTGTTACCAAAGGCAAAGGAAAATTAACAGTAACCTTCACTCCTGAAGATGGTGGCGAGGCGCAATCCTTCGAAGTATATAATTTCAAAGGCGATGGCGTGGCCTTAACCATGTATAACACAGATGAATCAATCAAAGGATTTGCTCATTCATGTTTTAATATGGCATTAAGCAAAGGTTGGCCTTTATATTTATCAACCAAAAATACCATTTTGAAAAAATACGATGGTCGTTTCAAGGACATCTTCGAAGAAATCTTTCAAAATGACTACAAGGCGCAATTTGATGCAGCAGGTATCGTATATGAGCATCGCTTGATTGATGACATGGTAGCTTCCGCATTAAAATGGAATGGTAATTTCGTTTGGGCATGTAAGAACTACGATGGCGATGTGCAATCGGATACGGTAGCCCAAGGTTTCGGTTCTTTAGGTTTGATGACTTCGGTGTTAATTACGCCAGATGGTAAAGTAATGGAAGCAGAAGCAGCTCACGGAACGGTGACTCGTCACTACCGGGATCATCAGGCGGGTAAGCCTACCTCAACGAACCCAATCGCCTCTATTTTCGCATGGACGCGCGGCTTAGAATTCCGTGGCAAATTAGATAATAATGCAGCATTAATTCATTTCTGCCAAACATTAGAAAAAGTATGTGTAGAAACGGTTGAATCAGGTAAAATGACGAAGGACTTAGCGGTTTGTATCCATGGCAATAAAGTAAACCATGGCGAGCATTACTTGTATACAGAGGAATTTTTAGCTGCATTAGATCAAAATCTTAAAGCAGCTTTAGCTTAATTATCAAAAGCCAATAAATAAAAAACCGCTTCTTTCTCGAGGAGCGGTTTTTTTATACCTGGCCTATTTTTTAGCTAACCAATACGGACGGCTAGATGCTGCATGACCTGTTTGATAACGATACTGCGTATAAACGTTTGGAATTAATTACCTACGACGAGGGTGCGTTGGTATACCTGATTCGTTGTCTTAATGATCAATTTATAGAGGCCGTTCGACAATCCATCCACTTTTAAACCATAAGCGCCATCCTCATCGATTTTCCCTTGTAAGGCAAGCCGACCATCATGCGCATATAATGTAAATTCCGCGCCCTTTAAGGAGTTCACCGATTGAATCGTCGCCATGTTGACGGCTGGATTTGGATACATACTTAAACCACCATCGGCTGGCAAGCTGTAACTAAATTCAACTTTAGGGGAAATGCAAGTAGGACCTGGCGTATATTTCTTAGAGGCGTACAGTGAATATTTTCCCGATTCTTTGACGCGTAAGTAAGTATTTTTTTCAATTGACAAGGCCGCATTGTTCAATTCCCAATTAAACTCAACATCGAATAATTTAAGACCGCCGTATAAGAAATAGGGACTTGCGGATGTGATGGATGGGCTTGATGGATTCGCAAACACCTTAGTCTGAATGGAAGCGGAAAAGGCAGAGGTACAGGCATCTGGACTAATGGTTTGAACCTTAAATGTTCCATTACCTGAAGATATGATACTACTGGTTTTTTCATTTGTGTTCCAGAGGTAAGTACCTGCGCCGAGTGAAGCGGTCAATTGGACCGATTTTCCCTCACAAAACAATGTATCCCCTGAAGCCTTCAACAATGGTGCTGTTGGGATGGGCATCGTAGTGATCTGAATCGAAGGAACTGAAAATTCAAAACCTAAGTCATCTTTTAAGATCAAGGAATAGTTTCCGGGTTTTAACGCGAGTTTGGTAAAAGAATTACTAACAACGGCGTTATCCTTCATCCACGAGATTTGTTTGAAATTTGAAATGGCACTGACTAATAGCTCATTGGATGGCCCGCAAATTTTTGTAAACTGGGGCATTTCTTTGGCTAAAATCGGGGTTGGATTGGCGGCGATCAGTGCAGAAATGCTACTTAACCAACGGTTCCCTAGGGTCTGGAATGATTCATTGGTAAAATGGACGCAAACTGAAAAATCATCACTTTTTCGGGGAATTTCGACATCATCGGTGGCGGGACCACTATAAATTTGCATCAAATCCTTTAATGAGGTGATATCACGTTGGGCCTGAATAACAGCGGTATTTATGATTCCAGGTTTACAACCCACCCCATTGTTATTGATAAACGATATATAAGAGGCCTCCGAAACAACCCATGGAATCTCCATGCCTGAATTTTTCCGAAACAAACTTATCAATTCTTTTAAATTTGATAAGTAAGTCTCCTGGTTTGTTTTAAGATTCGTATCGGTTTCTCCTTGATGCCAAAGGACAGATCTAAAGCCATTTTTTAATCCATATACCTCAGCTACCCGCTGAAGATTTGCATAAGGAAATCCTTTGGGATAGCTTAAAGAGGCTTCCCAGGGATTGACTGAGCTTAGGCCTTTGGCGGATTCGATCCAATTACGCAGTGCAGTACCAGACCAAGCGACATTAAAAAAACAGACAGGAACATTGTATTTCTGAACGAGCAAATCACCCAAATTAGCCCAATAATAGGGCGATAAACCCATAGGACCTATGCTAGCTTTACTACTTAATTGACTAAATTCCGTCAAAGGGAAGTCTAAATTTTGCGGATTTAACTGCTTAGCATTCGTGCCAACATTGTAATCTGAATACCAATTGTAAAAATTGGCACAAATAACCCGATCGTCTGCAGCGCCTGTCTCTTCTGAACGCCTATTTACGCCTTGCGCATTCGATTGTCCTGCGATGATAAAATTTTCACCCACCCCTACCCGAGCGAGGGTGGTAGAATCTTTGACACTAGTTCCGATGAGGGAGCGAATTTTTAGGGTATACCAACCACCTTTAGCGATCACTTTTCCCTGATAAAAACCAGCGGTAGGTTTGGTATCTAAATTAGTCCAATTAATCAAGGTTCCTTGGCCCGCAACAACAGGTTCTAATTTTACCTGAACTACTTCCGTTTTATCAGAACAGTTTCCCAACACGGAGATACTGGCCTCATTGGAATTATTTCGTTGGAATACCTGCCGATTCACCGGATAACTAATGTTAATTTGAGCTGAAAGCCCAAAGGAACAAAGCACCCCGAATAGAATTATAAGTCGAAACATCGCTGATTAAGATCTTGCTAAATTACCAATTAATTTTGAATTGAATCTACCCTAAAATAAAAAAAGGTCGTACCAGCTGAACTGATACGACCTACTTGGATTGTTGATTACCTTATTCAGATACCACAGAGAAAGCCACTTTGTGCTTCACCTCTTTGTGTAAATCAAGCGTAGCC
The DNA here is from genome assembly GCA_947459055.1 of Cytophagaceae bacterium. Lineage (GTDB taxonomy): Bacteria > Bacteroidota > Bacteroidia > Cytophagales > Spirosomataceae > Aquirufa. The sequence goes on from CANHCG010000076.1 coordinate 4,630, forward strand.
GAATAATCACCGACCATCTTAACCTCTGAATCAAATGAGATTTTCTTACGATCGATATCGAATCCTTTCTCTTTCAACATGTCAGAGATTTGAATACTCGTTACACGACCAAAAATCTTTCCACTATCACCTGTTTTTGCAGCAATAGTCAATGTCATTTCGCCAATCGCCGCAGCTAAATCAAACGCATCCTGACGGATTTTCTCTACTTTGTGAGCAGCTTGCTTGATATTTTCAGCCACAACCTTACGATTGGATGGCGTTGCCATGATGGCAAAACCCTGTGGAATTAGGTAATTACGACCATAACCAGCTTTAACAGCTACCGTGTCATTTTTATACCCTAATCCCGCTATATCCGTTTTTAATATAATTTCCATCTTATTTTACAATCAAATGTTTATCAGGTTATCCCTTAGTTTATTTTAAACCATCCGCCACATAAGGCATCAAGGCTAAATGACGACAACGCTTAACCGCTTGCGCCACTTTACGTTGAAATTTCAACGATGTTCCAGTAATGCGACGAGGCAAAATCTTACCTTGCTCATTCACTAACTTTAATAAGTAGTCTGGATTCTTGTAATCGATGTATTTAATGCCCGATTTCTTAAACCGGCAATACTTCTTGCGATTACTATTTTTATCTACAGGTTCGTTTACAAGTGTCATATTATGCTTCTGTTTTTTCTGGTTTTCTACCTACTAAACCTTTTCTCTTTTTCTCATTGTACAAAACGGCATGCTTGTCTAAAGCAGTCGTCAAGAAACGAATAACTCGCTCATCACGCTTGTATTCAAGCTCTAATTTGGCGATTAATTGCGGATCCGATAAAAATTCAAAAATCTGGTAATAACCTGTGTGCTTGTTTTGAATTGGGTAGGCCAACTTACGTAGTCCCCACGCATCTTCATGAACGATTTTTGCACCGTTATCCACCAACAATTGCTTGAATTTTTCAACGGCGTCCTTTGTCTGTTGCTCAGACAAAACGGGAGTTAAAATGAACACCGTCTCATAGTTTTTTAATTCCATAAAAAATTGTTGTTTTAAAAATCTAAAAAAAATTTGGACTGCAAAAGTAGGGAAAATACTTAACAATCAAAAGGATAAACAAGAAATAATCAGAAAATTAACGTACATCAAAGGAGCCAAGGCCAATTAAGAAGCCTTCCGCGTACAACTCAATCTCATGCCTTCCCTCTTTGTAGGCGTTAGCGCGAGCGTATATAAACTCCACCGATTGGTGATTGTTCTCATAAAAAATCCGTTGTTTCGCCGTGTAGGCCAAATCTTTCCCCTTAAATTCAAATGAACCTGAACCCAAGGAATAATCCGAAACGATATTTCCCGTCGGCTCAATTATCCGTAAATAAATCGTTTTTACTTCCTTAGCAGCCAACGAATTTTCCTGCAAATGGAAAATCACCCGAATTTTTTCTAATCGTTTCGCCTTCTGATTCTGAACCCCCGTCTCCTTCCCCCGCGACGAAATGGCATAAATATTAACCCCTTCTGCACGAAGTGCTGCGGCAACATTCACCTTTTCAACTAGCTCCCGATTCCGAACCTCCAAAATCCGTGACCGCTCACTCAATTCCTTTTGCTTTACCCCAAAAGTCAAACTAGAATCTCGCAAAGCCTTTTGCACATTCGTCAAGCCATCCTGTAGTAATTTCGCCTCCCGACTCAAGGAGTCATTTCGAGCAATCAAGACCACATTTTCTTTCCGTAATTTGCGGATTTCAACATCCTTTTGAGTAATCAAGCGTAAGTAATAAGCTAATTTTTTTTCAATTTCTTGCTGGTTCATTTCCGGATGATCAGCTAAGGCCTTTTGATCGCCTAAAATTTGTTGACGCGCGACCTCTAATTCATTAACCCGACCACCCAATTTTTTAATTTGGACCATCCGAACTTGCAATTGTTCCGAAATCGAATCCAATCGCTCCTGCGCATTTTCGACAAATGCCTCCTGACGAGAACCCCAAACCGAAAATCCAGGGCTAAATTTTTCAACCAACAATAATCCACCTAGTACAAAAACCAAAAAGAGCAGTACCGCAATAAGGCGCTCTTGTTTTTTTTCTCGAGATTGAAACTGATTGGAATCCATAGGGTTTACTAACAGAATCAAAAATAATAAATTAATTTTACTTTCAAATTAAAAGATTATGTCCATTGCCCAAGAAATCCAACGGATTCAGCAAGAATTAGCTCCTACTTCCGCCCGATTAGTTGTTGTCACCAAAACACGTAGCATCGCTGAATTACAAGAAACCCTAGACGCAGGTGTGATTGATTTTGGCGAAAATCGCGTACAGGAAATGGTAGAAAAGCAAGCCCTATTGCCTGCAAACATCCAATGGCATCAAATCGGTCATCTGCAAACGAACAAAGTCAAATACATCGCCCCTTTCGTCCACCTCATCCATTCCGTAGATTCGATGAAATTATTGGTCGAGGTAAACCAACAAGCACTCAAAAACCAACGCATCATCCCTTGTCTCCTTCAAATCTACATCGCCCAAGAAGAAAGCAAATTTGGTCTCAGCCAAGATGAAATCTTACAACTCCTAAATGATCCCATTTTTGCAACTCTAAAGCATATACGTATCGTAGGCTTAATGGGGATGGCTAGTTTTACTGAAAACGTTGGGCAGGTCAAAAAAGAATTTGAATCGCTAAAAACGCTATTTGAGTTTTTGAAAAGTAATCAGATAGGGGAATCGACGGGCTTGGTTCGTTGGGAAGAAATTTC
>CANHCG010000077.1 GCA_947459055.1 Cytophagaceae bacterium
ATACATGACGGTGTTGGAATCGTATGCGCGGGTGCATTTGCGGATTGTGGTGCCGGCGATCATTCGGGAATTGTATTTACGGATTTCGAATGCGATTTTAATTTTGGGTTTTGGTTGGGGGTATTTGAGTTTTCACGAGCTGATTCAGTGTATCACGCTTTCGTATGTGGTGGCGGTAATTGGGCTTTTGGTTTACATAAAACAACTCAAACGATTTTATACACGGCTTGATTTTTCGTTTTTGCGGCAACCCATTTTTAAAGAGATGTGTTCGTATGGAGGCTGGGTGTTGTTGGCCGGCGCGAGTTTTACACTGATTCAGCACATTGAAAAATTAATGCTTCCGGCCTATGCGGGAGGATTGGGGACGACGGCGATTTTTGATATTAATTCCCGGATGGGTTTGATGATTGCGATTCCGCGGAATGTGATTGCGGCGATTAGTACGCCATTGTTGGCCCAAGCTTGGAAACGAAATGATTCAAACCAAATAGAGGAAATTTATCGAAAATCGTCGCTGAATTTATTATTGGTCGGCTGCTTTTTATTCCTCCTCATCTGGTGCAATTTGGACTTTATCTACCAAATCATCCCCCGCCATGAAATTTATGAAGCGGGGAAATGGGTAGTGCTGATGGTAGGAATTAGTAAGATCATCGACATGGGTACGGGTTTGAATTCGGAGATTTTAATTAATTCAACTTATTACCGCTACGACCTATTTTTTTACATGGTATTAGCCCTCTGTGTGGTGATTGGGAATCTGATTTTTATTCCGTTGTATTCGTATAATGGGGCGGCGTTGGCGGCCTTAATCGCCTTGGTGATTTACAATACGATTAAGTTTGTGTTTATCTGGAAAAAAATGGGCTTACAGCCTTTTGAGTGGAGGACGGGAATGATCTTGTTGGTGAGTATCGGTATTTATGTTGTCGTTGAATGGATTCCGGTCATTGAGGGTTCCCAATGGCTGGCCTGGGTGATGAATATCGGACTAAGGAGTCTGGCGATAGGGATATTGTTTGTTGGGGCTAGTTGGAAATTGCATTTATCGCCCGATTTAGAAGAGCTGATTAAAACGTATTGGAAAAAATGAAAATAATGTTGTTGGCCGGTGGTTTGCCCCATTATTACAATTTGGTTTTGAACAAATTGCAAAAGGATTTTGGGGTTGAGGTCTGTGTTGTGGCGCCGAAGGGCAATGGCGCGACGCTGGGGGCGGGGGTATTTGAAAGTCAGTCGGGCATTGAATTTAAAGTCTTTTTCCAAGAAGAATACACGACCTATTATGGCAAAAAATTCTTCAAGGGTTTGCGGGAATTAGTTTTGCAGGAGAAACCAAATATTTTGATGGTCAATTGGCCATATCAAGTTTCCTTTGTCTTTTATCCTTTTTGGTATCGTTTTTTACGATCGCAAAACATTGCCTTGATTTCCAAAGAAATCCCGTTCCAGGTACCGCATTACAAAGAGGCCATTGATTATTATATATCGGGGGGCGGGGTGACTGAAAATCAACAGGCGCATCAGCAAAGTAGTTCGGTACTTGCCAAATTAAAATTTGCCATCGTGCGTGAAACACGGCGCATATTTTCGAACCTAGTGGATGCGCATATCAATTACCTAGACGAGGCTCGGGCCTTACATGCGAGTTATGGGGTGCCTTCTGAAAAGGTTTTTGTGACGGCAAATTCACCGGATACGGATGAGATTTTTAGGGTATTACATGCGATTGAGGCGCAAGGTTCGATGGAGCATTATCCATTTCGCTTATTGCATGTGGGCCGACTCGTTAAATGGAAACAAGTTGATTTACTCATCCAAGCCACGGTAGAACTAAAGAAAAAATTCTCAAAAACCGAATTGGAGATTGTGGGCGATGGTCCTGAAATGGCAGCTTTACAAGCACAAGTTCGGGCCGCGGATGCGGAAGATTACATCCATTTTTCAGGAGGAATCTATGAATTAGAAGCTTTGGGCAAGATTAGTTTGAGCGCGGGCATTTATGTGTTGGCCGGGATGGGGGGCTTGTCGATTAATGAGGCGATGTGTTTTGGTAAGCCGGTGATTTGTTCGGTGGCGGATGGGACGGAGAAGCGCTTGGTGAAGGAAGGGATTAATGGGCATTATTTTGAATCGGGATCTTTGGGCGATTTGGTTGACAAAATCACATTGCTTTTTAATGAGCCCGAAAAAATCAAAACCATGGGTGAAAAATCGAGAGAAATCATCGAAACAGAAATCAATATTCATACGGTGTTGGGGAATTACTTGACGGCTTTTAGGTTTGCAGCGAAAAGTTAAAAGCCATTTAAAAAGACAAGACAGCGTAAAGACCCTTAATTCTTAACTCATTTCCTTATCTTTGTTCCTTGATCTAACACAAAGATTCTAAATGAAAGTTATTCAGGTAGTCGGGGCGCGGCCCAATTTCATGAAAGTCGCTCCCTTGCATCGAGCCATTCAACAATTATCGGGTTGGACCTCCAAAATCGTTCACACGGGACAGCATTTTGATGCCAAAATGAGCGATGTGTTTTTTACCCAATTGGAATTACCCAAACCTGATTATTTTTTAGGAATCGGCGGCGGCTCGCATACCGAGGTGACCGCACATATCATGCTCGCTTTCGAGAAAATCGTAGCGGATGAAAAGCCCGATTTAATTATTGTCGTAGGAGATGTAACATCTACTTTGGCTTGTACCTTAGTGGCTATTAAAATGGGTATTCCTGTGGCCCATGTGGAAGCGGGTTTACGAAGTTTCGACCGCACCATGCCGGAAGAATTAAACCGACTATTGACGGATTCTGTGGCCAATTATTTATTCGTGACTGAAGAAAGTGGCCTCAACCATTTAAAAAATGAAGGGGTACCTGACGAAAAAGTATTTTTCAGCGGCAATGTCATGATCGATTCCTTGGTTCGCTACCAAGAAAAAGCAAAAAATAGCACCATCCTTACCGACCTTGGTCTACAGCCTTCGGACTCAGGACAATCTTCTTCCGAATTCGGACTAATCCCTTCGAACTACATCGTAATGACGATGCACCGACCGGCCAACGTAGACACCGAAAAAGGCCTCCTTTCCATTTTAGAATTAATGGAACTCAGCGCCCAAAAAACCAAAATCGTTTTTCCCATCCATCCCCGCACCCGTGCGCACATGGACAAATTTGGATTAACGAAACGCATGGAGGCTGTACCTAATTTGATCTTAACGGAGCCTTTAGGTTATTTGGAATTCATTCAATTAATGAGCCATGCCAAAGCCATTTTAACCGATTCGGGTGGTATTCAAGAGGAAACTACCTATTTGGGAATCCCTTGTTTAACCTTCCGCGATTCGACAGAAAGACCCGTAACGGTAACGCTCGGCACAAACCAATTATTAGCCGATTTAGACCCGCAAAAAACCTACCAAGCTCTAGAAAAAATACTTGCCGGCGAGGTCAAAAAAGGAAGCATTCCTCCACTTTGGGACGGACATGCGGCCGAACGAATTGCAAACACGCTCCACGGAATTTTTGAAAAAAAATGAAACAAGAAGCGCTCACGGACTACGATTTCTGGAAAAATTATTGGCTAAGTAAAGTTGGCCTAGCCTTCCCTATTCCAGTGAATTACCCGTTTACACATGAATTAAAGCAGACGATTCAGGCACATCAAACAAAAAACCTGCTTGAAATCGGTGGTTTCCCTGGCTATTATTCCGTTTGGGCCAACAAAGAATTAGGCGTTCAATCTACCCTACTCGATTTTGTCATCCTCCCGGAAATCGTCGATGATCTAAAAAAAGCAAATCAATTAAATGCCGACATCGAACTTTGGGAAAAAGATTTATTTAGCTCGGAAGAAAAGGGATTCGATTCCTTCGATTTGGTGATTTCAAATGGCCTCATCGAGCATTTTCCAGACACAGAAGAAATCCTAGCCAAACACATACAGTACCTAAAAAAGGGCGGACAATTATTTGTTAGTTTACCTAATTTTCGAGGCTTAAACGGCTGGTTTCAACGGCAATTCGATCCCGAAAATTATGCCAAACACCACATTCCTTGCATGGATATCGATTTCCTGCGCGCACAATGTGAAAAATTAAGCCTTTCAAATATTTCAGTGAGCTATACGGGAGGATTTATGTTGTGGTTAGAAAATGAAAAGCAACAACCTTTTTGGGTGAAATTTTTGAAAAAAACTTGTTGGCTTCCCCTAAAAATATTCTTCAAATTAATCCCCATCCAAACCAAAGCCTTCGCTCCCTATATCCTCATTCAAGCAGAAAAATAATGGCCATCAAACCGCTTCGTATTGCGCTTCTTACCTACCATAAGGAAAATGGTGGGGCAGGAATTGCTTGTGGTCGACTTGCCGAGGCGTTGCGAAATGCGGGACATGAGGTTACCTACTTGGATGCGGCAGATGTGGCGAAAAACACCTTTCAAAAAGCCATCGCCTGGTTGCGATTTATCCTCGAACGCCTTTATTTTTTAGGACATGAGCGCGACAAATCGATTCGATTTTTATTCAATCCAGGTATTTTCGGTCAAGATCTTTCTACACATCCCGCGCTCGTTCAAGCGGACATTATTCATATCCATTGGGTAAATTTTGGATTTTTGGGCATCGGGGATATTCGGAAATTAATAGGCATGGGGAAACCGGTTTTCTGGACATTACATGATATGTGGGCCTTTACGGGCGGTTGCCATCACAGTGGCTCCTGTACCCGGTACGAAGAAAATTGTGGACAATGTCCCTTCTTGAAATCACCTGCCTACACCGACCTTTCGCATCAATTATGGGGCAAAAAATGGATGGCCTTCCGTTCTAACAACTTAAAAATCATCACGTGCAGCGAATGGCTTGGCGCAAAAGCCAAATCCAGTAGCATTCTATCAAACCACGAAATCCAATCCATCCCGAATGCCCTCGACCTACAAAAATTTGCTCCGGTCCAAAAAACAATGATCAAAACAAATTTGGGTTTAGACATTCATAAAAAATACATATTGTTTGTTGCCATGCGTGCTTTCGCTCCGGCCAAAGGCTTTAGCTATTTAAAACAAGCGATTGACCTTTGGGTAAAAAACAATCCTGAATCAAAGCGAAAAACGGAACTGTTGGTCATCGGAGAAATCCAGAATCCTGCCGCATTCGAGGCGCTAGCTTTACCAGCAAGGCTCGTCGGGAAATTGACCGACAGCAAAAAAATGGCCGAGTATTATGCTGCGGCCGATGTATTCGTAACCCCCTCCTTGGAAGAAAATTTACCAAATACGATTATGGAGGCGATGGCCTGCGGCACCCCTTGTGTCGGCTTTCATGTCGGTGGTATTCCTGAAATGATTGATCATCAAATCAATGGCTACGTAGCAAAACCTCTGAATGCAGAAGATTTAGCAGATGGGATCCAATGGACCCTCCAACATCCCGAAGCCGGTCAAGCCGCTCGAAAAAAAGCCGAAACGAATTATGCAGCACTGATTGTCGCCCAAAAACATGTCGATTTTTACCAAAAAGCCCTCGCGGAAATCGCCCATGCTTAGTATCATCACCATCACTTTTCAGGCAGAAGCGTATATTGAACGGACGCTACAAAGTATAGCCGAACAAGGACACCGGGAGGCGATTGAATTTATTGTGATCGACGGCGCATCGAAAGACAGCACTTTGGATCTTTTAAAACGATCTCCGATAAAAATAGACCAACTCATCTCCGAAAAAGACCACGGCATTTATGATGCGATGAATAAAGGACTTCGAATCGCCAAAGGAGATTATGTGCTTTTTATGAACGCGGGCGACACTTTTTATGACGCACACGCATTATCCCATTTAATACAGGACTTAAATGAGGAGCCAGATGTGCTGTATGGGGATGCTCAATTTGTCAACTTGGCCGGCCAGCCCATCGGCCTTCGAAGTGAAGTCACGCCCCATCGATTGCCAGAACATGCCAATTGGAAGGATTTTAAGTTTGGAATGGTGATATGCCATCAAGCCTTCGTGGTGAAAAGATCCATTGCACCTGCATTTTCCCTAGATTATGCACTTAGTTCAGACATTGATTGGGAAATTTCTTGCCTCAAACTAGCCTCTAAAATCAAAAAAAGTGAACGACCCATTTGCAATTATTTAATGGGCGGGGCTTCGGTCCAACAATTAAAAAAATCCTGGATTGAACGTTTTCAAGTCCTTTCTAAGCATTTTGGAATTTTTCAAGCCCTCCTTTTTCATCTGCTTATTATTTTCAGAGGAATTCGTTTTGCCTTAAGAAAAGGTGACAAATATTGGTAATAATTAATAAATTTAGGGTCTTATGAAACCAGTATTTGCCCTACTGATCTTTTCGCTCGCCTATATCCCCAATGCCCTGCATGCCCAATTATTTAAATTGGAAGCTGGGTTGGGAACAAGTCATTATGCTTGGCATGAACGTGAATTTACGGGAGATTTGTCGGTCCAACTAAGCATCCAAAAAAAGACTTCCGCTCGCAAATTTTTCGTTGCCTTAAAAGCCTTAGGAAATATCGACAACGCAGGCGTCAATCGAAAAACCTATGAATTTATTCAACCTAAAAATTCCTATTCTGAAGTCATAAGCCCCGAGGATGAATTATTTGCCAGTTACCGAGGAGGAGAAGCCGAAGTAGGTTTTATGTGGAATCAAAAACCAAGTCCTAAACCCCAGTTTTACCCCATCCTTTCCCTCTATTCAAAATCATTAGCCAGACGAATTCAGTCTAAAAAAAGAACTTATTTAGAAGAAGAAAAATATGCCCTGCATGGATTTACAGCAGGAATTGGATTGAAAATTCCAGGTAAAACTGAAAAATTAATACAAATTCAAGCCTTTGGACCCATCATTCATGATGTAACCTTATTCGGGACCTATGTAGGTATTCCATTCGAGTCTTTAGTATCCGATAACATGTTTAGTTTTAAAGGAAAATGCAGCCTTCGACATCAAAAATTCGGTTTTCACCTAAGCTATGAACGCCTCAATTTAGGTTCTGCCAAAAATAAAAATTCCAAATCCATTATAGCCTCCCAAGCCAACAGCCTGTCAGGGGCCATCACTTATGAATTTTAAGAAATTTCACCTAATAGCCATCGTTCTAGTCCATGCTTTTTTCGGTTTGCAAGCCCAAGACAGTTTAAAAACAACCGAATTAAACGAAGTTCAAGTACACCTTTTCGAAAAAAAGCGAACCAAGCTCACAAGCCCTGAAGCCTACACGTCCTTGGAAGGTAAAACCCTACACCCTGGTAACGGACTCAGCCTCGTTCATGCACTAAATGCACAATCGGGAATCCGAATGGAAGAGCGCTCCCCGGGTAGTTATCGGATAGCTATTCGTGGTAG
>CANHCG010000078.1 GCA_947459055.1 Cytophagaceae bacterium
GATGCGTGGCGTCACCAACATGTGAATAAACGTTTAGAACATGCTTTAATTAAAGGATTGACTGAGTTTATTGACGAGGATGTGGAAGAGGCGCGCCAGTTGGTTAATCGTCCCATCGAGGTAATCGAAGGTCCTTTGATGGATGGAATGAATGTGGTTGGGGATCTGTTTGGTGAAGGAAAAATGTTTTTACCACAAGTGGTGAAATCAGCCCGCGTGATGAAAAAGGCAGTAGCGTATTTATTGCCATACATCGAAGCGGAGAAGCAGGTGGGCGAAAGTTCATCAGCTGGTAAAATATTGATGGCCACGGTGAAGGGAGATGTGCATGATATTGGAAAGAATATTGTGGGAGTAGTGTTGGCTTGCAATAATTATGAAGTAATCGATATTGGGGTGATGGTTTCCTGTGAGAAGATTTTAGCGGCGGCGAAGGAGCATCAAGTAGATATTATTGGATTATCCGGTTTGATTACACCTTCATTGGATGAAATGGTTTATGTAGCGAAGGAAATGGAGCGTTTGGGCTTTACGATTCCGTTGTTAATCGGTGGTGCGACTACCTCAAGAATTCATACGGCGGTAAAAATTGATCCGCATTATTCAGGTCCGGTGATTCACGTATTGGACGCATCGCGATCGGTGCCTGTAGCGGGTCGTTTGTTGCAAAGCGAATTGTCTTCCCAAGAGATTTTCAATGAAATCAAGCAAGAATATGCTGAATTACGTATTTCACATGCGGCGCGGCAAAAGGATAAGAATTATTTACCCATTGCACAGGCGCGCGCGAAATCAACGGGTATAGATTGGACAGGATTTAAATCAGTCCAACCCAGTTTTTTAGGCGTAAAATATTTTGAAGATTATTCCTTAGAGGAAATTGCCAAATATATTGATTGGACACCATTCTTTTCGACTTGGCAATTATCCGGAAAATATCCGAAGATTTTTGACAATGAGGTAGTGGGCAAGGAAGCCAAAAAATTATTTGATGATGCACAGGCATTATTGAAAGAAATTATCGCTAATAAATCCTTGACTGCGAAAGCGGCTCTCGGTTTTTTCCCTGCTAATTCCTATGGAGATGATGTGATTTTGCATGATTTTCAAGCGGAAGCACAGGAAGTACCATGTGAAAAACATGGTTCACATATGCATGTAAACTATGCGATTGAGAAAAAGGATGCCCTGTCGGATCCATCGGTTTGGTTACATAATCTACGCCAGCAGGGTCAAAAGGCGGCCAATCTTCCCAATCGTTGCTTAAGTGATTTTGTAGCTCCCTTATCTTCTGGAGAAACTGATTTCGTGGGTGCGTTTGCTGTGACTACTGGAATCGGAATTGAGGCATTGTTAGAGAAATACGAAAAGCAGCATGATGATTACAATTCGATCATGGTGAAGGCCTTGGCGGATCGGTTGGCAGAAGCCTTTGCGGAGTTAATGCATGAGCGGGTTCGACGAGAGTATTGGGGATATGCGGGTGAGGAGCACTTGTCGAATGAGGATTTAATTGCCGAAAAATATGTTGGAATTCGTCCAGCGCCAGGTTATCCGGCCTGTCCAGATCATACGGAGAAGAAGAGATTGTTTGAATTATTGGATGCTGAGAAGCAAATTGGGATTCAATTGACCGAAAGTTATGCCATGTATCCAGCTTCTGCGGTTTCTGGATTTTATTTCTCACATCCGGAAAGTACTTATTTCGCTTTAGGTAAAATTGCGAAGGATCAAGTGGTGGATTATGCGGAGCGTAAGGGGATGGATTTGAAAGAGGTGGAACGTTGGTTAAGCCCTGTATTAAATTACGATGAATAAATTATGACAAAGATCACCAGCTATTTAGATGCTTCCCAAGGGAAAACCTTATTTTCTATCGAGATCATTCCCCCGATGAAAGGCCAGCATTTGGGCGATTTAATGTCGCATATTGAGCCTTTGATGGAGTTTAAACCTCCGTTTATCGAGGTGACCTATCATCGGGAAGAATATATTGAGAAAATAGTGGACGGCGTTTCGAAGCGCATTCCGATCCGTAAACGTCCGGGCACGCTGGGTATTTGTGCATCGATCATGCAAAAATTTCATGTGGAAGCGGTTCCGCATGTCATTTGCGGGGGATTTACTAAAGAAGAAACGGAGGATTTTTTGATCGATCTTCATTATTTGGGGATTGAAAATGCCTTGATTTTACGTGGGGACCAGGAAAAAGGGGAAGATCGATTCGTTCCGAAACCGGGTGGTCATGCCTATGCAAATGAGTTGGTGGAGCAGGTAAAGGCTATGAACCAAGGTATCTTATTGCACGAAGAAACGGAATCTTTGCCGACGAATTTTTGCATCGGAGTTGCCGCCTATCCCGAAAAGCATTTTGAGGCTGTGTCCTTAGAAGAAGACATGCGTTATTTGAAACAAAAAGTGGATGCGGGTGCTGATTATATCGTGACGCAAATGTTTTTTGATAATCAAAAATACTTCGATTTTGTGGCTAAATGCCGCCAAATGGATATTCATGTACCGATTATTCCAGGCTTGAAGCCCTTGGCCACTGCGCGTCAACTCGAAATTTTGCCCGAAATTTTCCACCTTGAAATCCCTGAAATCCTCGCCAAAGAAGTACGTGCTTGTAAGGACAATGCCGCAATTAAGCAGGTCGGGATCGATTGGGCAATCCAACAGGGTAAAGAATTAATCCAAGCCCAAGTCCCAGCACTGCATTTCTACACCATGAGTAAATCCGATAGCGTTCGCGCCATCGCAGAAAAACTTTTCTAGGTCCCTTCGGCTAGTTTCACATGTTTCCAATTGACACCCGATTTTATGCGGTTTAATTGGGTATGTGTGATGCCAAATTGCTTCGCAATCATCTTATGTCGGCTTTTATCTGATTTGATTAATTGTTTAATTATCAGGACTTTACTTTCAGTTAATTTGTAATTTTTGGTACGAGAGGGTTTATTGCGATATAAAATAAAGGGATTTTTCTTATTGTGCACGGTGAGTTCGTCGCGCGTCATCCAACAAAGGTTTCCGACTCGATTATTTCCTTTATCAAAATCTAGGTGCGCCACGTAATTAGCCAACGGATTTTTTTGCGGAATAAAATTGGCAGCGACTAATTTATGAACATATTGATTAATTGCCTTTTTGGGTGTTCGGATATTTAATGTTTTATAGCCCTGAATGCTCGATCCTTGTATAAGTGAACCCAAAGGCTTATGTTGGAAGCTTTTAATCCGCCCATAATTTGATATTTCATAATGAAGCGATAGTTCAGGAATCGAAAAGCGTAAGCGCTTCCATTCCTCCTTCCATAGGTTTTTGGTAGGTAAGTCGGTGTACATGGTTAGGTAATTTTTGAAAGATTCTAATACAATTTCCTATCCAAAACGGACTAAAATATTGTATTATTGTATCAAAAAACTGATAATTAATGAAGGTGATGGTCTATGGTGCGTCAACGAATCCTGAGCGTTATGCTTATAAAGCGACGGAACTCTTGCTCGCGCACAAGCATGAGGTTGTATTGGTAGGGCACAAAACAGGGGAGGTTTCAGGGATACCTATATGGCATGGTAATCCGCAATTGGACGATGTTCATACGATGACACTCTATGTGGGACCACAAAATCAAGGGGAATTACTAGACTATGCCCGTCGCATAAAACCAACGCGTATTATTTTCAATCCTGGCACGGAAAATCCCAACTTATATTGTGAATTAGAAAAAGTGGGAATCAAGGTAGAAGAGGCCTGTACCTTGGTTTTATTGCATACAGGCCAATTTGTTTAGACCGTTGTCAATGTAAATTCGAATTCTTCCATAATTAAATTGGCCAATAATTTCTTACACGCATTGGTCACAATTTCATTGGCCTCAGCTTCAGAAGCAGCCTCCAAACTCAAGGTGATGTGTTTTCCGATACGAACGTCCGCCACTTGATTGATTCCCAAATTCTGCAATCCGATGCGAACCGCTTTTCCTTGAGGATCCAAAATTTCTTTTTGTGGCATTACATTAATCTCGGCTAAAAATTTCATTTTATTGTTTTTTAAGAGTTTGAATTCCTGATATCAAAATGTAAGCAATCACTACGATGGGAATTGCCACAAATTTAAGCATAAGCAAGGCAGCAATACAAAAAATCAGGAAAATGAATTTCAATTTATTTTCTTGCCAACCCCAGGACTTGAATTTGAAGGCCATCAATGGTAATTCACTGACCAATAAATAACTCATCAGCACACTATAAATCAATAATCCCTGCGCGTGTAGAATATAGGATGAATATTCGGGCTGGAAATGTAAAATTAGTGGCAGGGAGGCGACTAATAGGCCATTGGCTGGTGTTGGTACCCCAATGAATTGATCACTTTGGCGAGTGTCCACATTGAATTTAGCCAAACGATAAGCCGACATCAATGCTAAGGAAAACACCAAAAAGGGTTTATAGAATCCACCTATGCCCACTAAGCAGGCATCTCCGCAACTTGTTTCTACTAAATGCAACAAAATAAAACTAGGCAATACCCCAAAGGAAACCATATCGGCTAAGGAATCTAATTCCTTTCCGATATCTGAATAAGCATGTAATAAACGGGCTAAAAAGCCATCCAAGAAATCACAAACTAAGGAAATGAAAATCATGTAGGAGGCATTCAATACATCTCCTTGTTGGATAAAATAAAGGCCAAAACATCCAGCCAATAAATTCCCAAGGGTTAACAGATTGGGTATTTCCTTTTTCATATTCGTTAAGCTTTGACGTAAGGATTTGATACTTTTTCTTCTCCGATGGTCGTTTTACCCCCATGTCCGGGATAAACGCTGACCTCGTCAGGCAATACATATAATTGCGATTTAATACTATTCATTAGGTCCTCATGATTACACAATGGAAAATCCGTCCGCCCCACACTCCGGCGGAATAAAACATCGCCTCCAATCACTAATTTTTCTTTCTCAAAATAAAATGCCACATGTCCTGGTGCATGGCCCGGGACAAATAATACCTTGATTTGCATCGCACCGATCGAAATGATTTCATTGGTGGTAAACCAATGATCCACATCGGCTGGTTGATAATGCGGAAACCCATATACCTGCGCCCGATTTTTGGAATCCAGTAAAACAGGTTCTTCTTTTGGATGCAGATGAAATGGAATTTTAAATTCATTTTTAACAAAATCGATGCCCAACACGTGGTCGATGTGCGCGTGAGTATTGAAAATGGCTTTTAATTGAATGTTATTCTCCTCAATGAATTTCTTAAATTCCTGGCGCTCTTCGTAGGTATAACAACCCGGGTCAATCACGATTCCTTCGCCCTCATCGTCATAAACCACGTAGGTGTTTTCTTGAAAGGGATTGAATGTGAAGGTTTTTAAGTGGATCACGGTGTTAAAATTTATGCAAATTACATTTATTTGCCCAAAAGGAAAATACAAGGTTTTTTATGGAGCGAGGGCAGGTTTTGTGCCCATTCTTTGGCTGTTTTTGTTTGGATGTATCCTTGAGGACTAGTGAGTTCGCAGCCGATAGCGATGCGCATATCACTTGGAAGTAATTGGAGCAGATGTTCCAATAGACTTTCGTTTCGAAATGGCGTCTCGATAAACATCTGAGTTTGTCCAGATTTGACTACTTCCCTTGTTAATTGGTCAATTCGTTTCGCACGATCGATTTTGTCGATGGGCAAATACCCATGAAAACAGAAACTTTGACCCGAAAAACCGGAACCCATGAGGGCCAATAAAATCGAGGATGGACCTACCAAGGGAATCACCTCAATGCCTTCTTCTTGTGCAATGGAAACGGCTAATGCCCCTGGATCTGCTACGCCGGGGCAACCCGCTTCCGACATCACACCGATTAATTCAAGCTCCGAATGGTTTTTGAAATATTCTTTAATTTGCGCGCGTTGGCTGTCTTTATCTAAAATTTCAAATTGAAGGCTTTCGATGTCGATACCTAATTTTAATTCAGAAATGAATCGGCGCGCGGTACGGATATTTTCGACTAAAAAATGGCGGCAGGCAAGAATATACTGACGCACCTCCTCGGGTAGGACCTGAGCGGCCGTTTGTTCCGCGATGGGGCAGGGGATTAAGACGACTTTCATAAGACTTGGTTCAATGCGGCCAGGAATGCTTCTGGCTGATCAGCTTGCACCCAATGTCCTGCATGTGGAATTTCAATCAGGTCGAAATTAGGAAAAATTTCAGCGATGTAGCGATGATCTTCGGGTTGAATGTAATGGGAATCGGCTCCTTTGATGAAAATCGTTTCGGTTTGTGAGGGGGTTTTGACCCATAATTCATGTCCGACGACATCGATGTGCTGGGTGATTACTTTTAAATTGATACGCCAGGCGAATTGTTGGTCCGCATTTCGATACAGATTTTTCAAAAGAAATAGGCGAACGCCTTCTTTTTCTTCGAATCGTTTGAGGTGGTCATTGGCAGCTTGCCGACTCTCCAGTGTCTCCAAATCCAAACTATTTAATCCCTCTAAAATCGATGTATGATGGACGGGATAATATTTGGGAGCGATGTCGACGATGATAATTTTTTGTGCTACTCCTGGATGATTTAGGTCAAATTGCATGACCACTTTCCCGCCCATCGAATGTCCGATGAGTACGGGGGATTGTAATGAATGTTCTTGGATGAATTCGAAAAGGTCTTCTGACATGACTTGATAGTCGAATGCGTCGTCCCAGGGGGATTGGCCGTGATTTCGTTGGTCTACCAAAAACACTCGATGATTTTCGGCTAAGGCTTTCCCAATGCCTAACCAATTATCGGATGTTCCGAAAATTCCATGTAAAATAATGATGGCGGGACCTTTTTCGCCGATCGATCTGTAGAATAATTTCATTTAGGAAAGATAAATAGCTTTTTCTTGCTTATTCATGGTATTTCCGATGGGCTTTAAATCGAATCCATGTTCTTTGGCAAATTGTTCAAATTCTGTTTGATTATCTTTTTCGATGGCAATGAGTAAACCTCCGGAAGTTTGCGGATCGGCGCCGATGAGTCGTTCGCGTTCAGAAATTCCTTCTTGGACACGGTGGCCATAACTGGCCCAATTTCGTTGGGTACCTCCTGGGAAACATTTTTGGTCCAAATAGGCATCTAAGTTTCCTAAAATAGGCAATGACTTAAAGTCGATGCGTGCACTAATGCCTGATCCATCGCACATTTCTACCAAATGGCCCATTAGTCCGAATCCTGTGACATCTGTCAACGATTTAACATAGGTAAGGGGACCTAATTTTTCTCCAAAGGCATTTAGGGTACTCATTTGCTTCACGGAAATGGCCAAATCCTCAGGGCTAAGTATGCCTCGTTTTTGGGCGGTA
>CANHCG010000079.1 GCA_947459055.1 Cytophagaceae bacterium
CCTAGGATGCTGAGGTTCTTTTCGGTATCGATTTCGAATCGAAATCCGAGGTCAATCATATCGGTATGAATCTCGTTTAAGAGGACTTGATCCGCGGGATTGATGTGGATGATTTTTGGAAAAAGAAGTTGCTGGGCCGCCCCATTTTTCTTAATTAAATTTTCGATGAATTGATCGTACAAAATGCGCTGGTAGGCGCGTTTTTGATCGATGAGTAATAAGCCATCTGCCATGGAGATGGCTAAGTATTTTTGAAGGACCTGAATAACTTGAAAGCCATTCGGTTTATTTATTTCGTAATTCCATTGGTTGGCCTTACTTTGGATGGTTTTAGGTTCGTCCTCGTGGTTTTCTGGATTTCCAAATAATGTTTCTTGAGTCGTAGGCGATTGTCTTTCGAAGGCGTCAATGTTATTTTGAAGGCCTTCATAAAGTTTCTTCCAAGCGTCTTGAATGGGTTTGGGCTTATATCCTTCGTTGGAATGTACCTGTGGAACAAAGCTCCTACTGGGTGCATTGAAATTCACGTCGCTTTCAAAGTCGAGGCTAGGAATGAGGTTGTGTATGCTTAGTGTTTTGCGTACGGCGGCTTGCACGATGGCATAAATGGATCTTTCGTCGTCGAATTTGATCTCTGTTTTGGTCGGGTGCACATTGATGTCAATGTGACTAGGATCGATGCTTAGGAACAAAACATAGAAAGGAAAGGCACCCTCGGGCAATAAGCGTTCGTAGGCGCTCATGACGGCGTGATTGAGGTAGCTATTCTTGATGAATCGGTCGTTGACAAAGAAATATTGTTCTCCACGTGTTTTTTTGGCGTGTTCGGGTTTGCCTACGTAGCCTTTGATGCTAACATAGCTGGTATCTTCTTCGCAGGCGGCGAGTTGTTCTCGGTACCCTTTTCCGAATAGGTCGACGATGCGTTTGCCTAATTTTTCGGGGGGTAATGAATAAGTTTCTTGGTCGTTTTGGACCAAAGAGAATTTAATGTTTGGGTGTGCTAGGGCGATGCGTTGGAATTCGTCTAGGATGTGGCGGATTTCAACGGGATTCGATTTTAGGAAATTTCGGCGTGCGGGTATGTTGTAGAACAAATTCCGAACGCTGATGGAGGTTCCTTGGGGGCAAGCGATATTTTCCTGTGTTTTTAGGACGGAGGCATCGATTTTAATGAGGGTTCCTAATTCGTCTTCGGCGCGTTTAGTTTTCAGTTCGACTTGCGCGACGGAGGAAATGGAGGCCATGGCTTCACCTCGGAATCCCATGGTTTTGATGCTAAAAAGGTCTTCGGCTTTTCGGATTTTGGAGGTAGCGTGTCGTTCGAAGCACATGCGTGCGTCGGTTTCGGACATGCCAAGGCCGTTGTCGATGACTTGAATAGATGCTTTACCGGCATCTTTGATGATTAATTGGACCGATGTAGCTCCGGCGTCGATGGAGTTTTCCATGAGTTCTTTGACGACGGAAGCGGGTCTTTGCACGACTTCTCCGGCCGCAATTTGATTGGCTATGGCATCAGGAAGAAGTTGAATGATATCGCGCATGGAATTAAACTCAAATAAAGCAAAAAAAAGGGAATGTTGCCATCCCCTTTTTTATAAAATCAGGTAATTGAATTATTTCAATTCAACTTCAGCACCCGCCTCTTCTAAAGATTTTTTCAAACCTTCAGCTTCGTCTTTAGATACACCTTCTTTAACAGCTTTCGGTGCAGCATCAACTACATCTTTCGCTTCTTTCAAACCTAAACCAGTTAAGTCTTTAACTAATTTAACGATTGCTAACTTGTTAGGGCCAGCAGCTTTCAAGATAACATCGAAAGATGTTTTCTCAGCTACGGCTTCAGCGCCATCACCAGCACCAGCAGCAGGACCTGCTACCATTACTGCACCAGCAGCTGCTGGTTCGATGCCATACTCATCCTTAAGGATAGCTGCTAATTCATTTACTTCTTTTACAGTTAAGTTCACTAATTGTTCAGCGAACGCTTTTAAATCTGCCATTTTTTGAAAATTTAATTGTTAAGAATTAATTATTTGTTGGAGTTTTCACTCCGGATAAACGTGTAAATTATTCAGGGCGCTCAGACAATGTCTTCACGAGACCAGCTAATTTTTTCTCACCGCTTAGTAATGCTGAAACAACATTTTTAGCAGGCGATTGCAATAAGCCAATCACTTCGCCGATCATCTCGTTTTTCGACTTGATGTTTTCTAGGTTGATCAATTGAGCCTCCCCAATATAAATTCCACCTTCGATAGACGCTGCTTTGAAAGCAATTTTGTCTTTTCCAGCTTCTTTACGGAAGTCTTTGATCAATTTAGCAGGTACTTTTGCGTTTTCAGTTGCAAAAATAATGCCTGACATGCCTGTTAACACCTCAGCGTCTAATGACGAATAATCGGTTCCCGTTTTTGCTAATGCTTTCGAGATCAAGGTATTTTTGAATACTTTGTATTCTACCCCTCTTTGAAAACAAAGGCTACGGAATTGATTTGCTTCAGCGACCGATAAACCGGCTGTACTTGCAATGTAGAAGTACGGAGTTGCCGCGAACTTTTCGCTCAACTCATCAATAATCTGATTTTTTTCTTCTCTTGTCATGATTACAATCCAGCTACAGTTCCCTTATCGATGATTACGCCCGGAGACATAGTCGATGATAAGTTGATCGATTTAACATAAGTTCCCTTAGCAGAAGACGGCTTTAATTTCATCAATGTATTGATGACCTCTTGCGCGTTTTCAGCAATTTTATCTGCACCGAATGATACTTTCCCGATGGAAGTATGGATGATACCGGTTTTGTCAACTTTAAAGTCGATTTTACCCGCTTTCACTTCATTCACTGCTTTTCCTACTTCCAATGTCACAGTTCCTGACTTTGGATTAGGCATCAGACCACGAGGTCCTAACACACGTCCCAAACGGCCTAATTTCGCCATCACTGTTGGCATCGTAATGATTACGTCGATGTCGGTCCAACCGGCTTCGATTTTTGCAATGTAATCATCCAATCCCACGTGATCAGCGCCAGCTGCTTTTGCTTCCTCTACTTTATCAGGAGAACACAATACGAGTACACGTACGTCTTTTCCTGTTCCATGAGGTAGGGCAACCACACCACGAACCATTTGGTCCGCTTTGCGGGGGTCTACTCCTAAGCGAACATCTATGTCCACAGAGGCATCGAATTTGGTATAAGAAATTTCTTTCAAAATTTCCGCTGCTTTCTCAAGCGAATACGCTTGCGTTGCATCGTATTTTGAAAGGGCTTCCTTTATTTTCTTCGTAAGTTTTGCCATTACCTTTTAATTAAAATGTTTATTTCTGATGGTTAAATCAGAACGGTTTATCACCAGAAACAGTAATTCCCATTGATCGAGCCGTTCCAGCAATCATACTCATTGCTGCTTCAATTGTAAAACAGTTCAAATCCGGCATTTTGGTTTCCGCAATTACGCGTACTTGATCCCAAGATACTGATCCAACTTTCTTCAAGTTTGGCTGTGCCGAACCTGATTTCACTTTCGCTGCTTCCAATAATAAAATCGGTGCAGGAGGAGTTTTTACAACGAAATCAAACGATTTGTCCGCGTAATACGTAATAAGGACCGGCAATACTACGCCGTTTTTATCTTGAGTCCGCGCATTAAATTGCTTACAGAACTCCATGATATTTAATCCTTTCGAACCTAACGCAGGACCGATGGGTGGTGAAGGATTGGCTTGGCCACCTTTGCATTGCAGCTTCACGTAACCAGCTATTTCTTTTGCCATATTAAAACATCGTTTATTTGTGAATTTGAGGGTTATCTGCCAATAAGGGTGGAAGCTTCCTTATCTAATTTCCCTCAGTTTGACCTTCTAGC
This sequence comes from Cytophagaceae bacterium, assembly GCA_947459055.1. Classification (GTDB taxonomy): domain Bacteria; phylum Bacteroidota; class Bacteroidia; order Cytophagales; family Spirosomataceae; genus Aquirufa. The sequence continues at coordinate 3,876 of CANHCG010000079.1, forward strand.
GTAACAAAACCTTCCAGTCCAATTCCCTTTTGAAATTTTCAAAACAAAAATTGCCGCTTTTTAAACGGACTGCAAAATTAGGGCTTTTATTTGTAATACCAAAAAATGTGCATAAAAAAAGTCCTTATTGAGATAAGGACTTTTCGTTAGCTTGTTGAAATTTCTTATTTCTCGACCTGCGAATAATTGAGTTCCAAAGGAGTGTTCCGACCGAAAATTTTCACCATCACCGAAAGTTTCTTGCTGTTTTCATGAATTTCTTCCACCGTTCCTTCAAATGTAGCAAATGGTCCATCGATCACGCGAACAGTTTCGCCTTTGATAAATGTCACCGATGCGAATTCTTCGACTGCCGCTGACTCATCTACTTTACCTAAAATACGATTCACTTCAGTTTGGTTGATCGGCATTGGTTTTTTCACCATGACCTTCACCTTTTTGGTTTTTCCTCCCTCGATTTTTGTTTCTTCTACTTCCTCATTGGTTGTTTGAAGAAATCCAATCACCCCTGGAGTCGACGTCAAAATATGACTTACCTCTCCGGCCAAGTCAGCTTCTACCATAATGTAGCCAGGAAAAAGGTTTTTCTCGCGAATAACCTTTTTGCCTTTACGAATTTCGTAAATCTTTTCTGTAGGGATAAGAATCTGTGGAACCGCTTCAGACACACCTTGGCGCGCTAATTCGTTTTCCATGTAGGTCTTAACCTTTTTCTCTTGTCCTGAAATCGCTCTCAAAACGTACCATTTAGTCTCTGCCATGGCAATATGCTTGTTAAGGACGGGCTTTACCCTGGGTTAAAATGAACTATAAAATAAATCCAATCCAGATTTAAATGCCAAATCGACAACTCCTACCAGGATGGCAAAAATCAACGAGGCAACCAAAACTAAAATAGAACTTGATTGGAGTTCAGTAAACTTAGGCCAAGTCACGTTTTCCGTAACTTCTACCCAAGATTCCTTAATCAATGATGTAAAACTGCTCATAATTTCACCGAATTTTCGGTTTTTAATTTAATTCGTTGCACGGGCACAAGGATTCGAACCCTGACCAAAGGTTTTGGAGACCTGCATACTACCATTATACTATGCCCGTAGAAAGGATTGCAAATTTAGGTAAAATTTCAGAATTAACAAATGGAACTTTTATTTAGCTCGGTTTTGAAGGACTAGCTGGTCCATTTTTGTTGCTGAATTCTTAACCAATTAGTCTCCTTTTTTTACTACCATTGCGAATATGCCGTCGGTTCTAAAAATTTACGAACGGTTCTCGAGTGGCTATTGGCATATTTAGGATCATTGGAAATCCGTTTCCAATCAGCATCTGCCGAGAATTTCGCCCAATTCGCATCGCGCTCCGCCATATTGGCAAAACTCACCATATAACTCAAGCAAGGTGTATTTTCGCCGGCTAATACTTCTCCAAAAAATACATTGTGAAGCCCTACCTTGTCAAATACTTTTAATTCTTCTTCATTGAACATTGCGATTTTTCTACGAAGGGCATCCTCGTTATAGGCCTCATAGGTTCTCCATTCAAAAATCCTACTCGCATCTTTGGTAGGCAAGGTCAATGTGGGATGGCCCGAAAATCCTTTGGCCAAATAAGTTGATATTTTTTCGTAAAGTGGTTTTTCGAGGCCCACTTGCTCAAAATACGCTTTGCTAGCCTCCTGATATACTGTGTTTTTTTCAAGTGCAGCCCGATATCCAGCATATGCCTCGATATTTTTAAATGGAATCGCCACGATCAAGAGGGCCGGTTCCGGTTTTCCATAATCCTTAAATACACCCACTTTCGAAACCCCATAGGAATTTAATGCAGGGATCAAGGCATTTTGAATATAGCCTTCCAATACTTTTAGATTTCCTCGGAACTTCATTTGATAAGTCCGGATTTCGTAGTACTCTTGGCTGAATGCTTGGAAAGAAAATAAGGTAATTGATAAAAGTAAGAGCAATTTTTTCATAGGACAATAGTTGATTTTTAAATTCGTTCTAGCTTCGCGTTAGCTTTGGCAAACCGGGTAGGATTGCCAAAGCTAAGTGCGCGAAAAGCTAGGAAAAAAAACATTTCCAACAAAAAAAGAGCGGTCAAGGACCGCTCTTTCTCCAATTAACTAATATAAAATTAGTCTAAGATTTCAGTTACCTGACCAGCACCTACGGTACGGCCACCTTCACGAATCGCGAAACGTAAACCTTTATCCATCGCTACTGCGTTCAATAACGTAACATCAATTGTTAAGTTATCACCTGGCATACACATCTCTACTCCTGCAGGCAACATGATTTCTCCTGTTACGTCTGTTGTACGGAAATAGAATTGTGGACGGTATTTGTTAAAGAATGGCGTATGACGACCACCTTCTTCTTTTGACAAGATATAAACCTCTGCTTTGAACTTTGTGTGAGGCTTTACTGAACCTGGCTTACAGATTACCATACCACGACGGATATCAGTTTTCTCAATACCACGTAACAATAAACCTACGTTATCACCAGCTTCTCCACGATCCAAAATCTTACGGAACATCTCAACACCAGTTACTACTGATTTCAAGTTTTCAGCTCCCATACCTAAGATATCAACACCCTCACCTGAGTTAATAACACCCGTCTCAATTTTACCCGTTGCTACCGTACCACGACCTGTAATCGAGAATACGTCCTCAACTGGCATCAAGAATGCCTTATCAACATCACGCTTTGGAAGTGGAATCCAAGAATCAACTGCATCCATTAACGCATCGATCGTAGCTACCCATTTCGCATCTCCATTCAATCCACCTAACGCAGATCCTTGGATTACCGGAATGTTATCACCATCGAATTCGTAGAATGAAAGAAGCTCACGGATCTCCATTTCAACTAATTCTAATAATTCTGGATCATCCACCATATCCACTTTGTTCATGAAAACAACCAATTGAGGTACACCTACCTGGCGCGCCAACAAAATGTGCTCACGTGTTTGTGGCATTGGACCATCCGTCGCAGCTACCACTAAGATAGCTCCGTCCATTTGGGCAGCACCCGTTACCATGTTCTTCACATAATCCGCGTGACCTGGACAGTCAACGTGCGCATAGTGACGAGCCGCAGTAGAATACTCTACGTGTGCCGTGTTAATCGTGATACCACGCTCTTTTTCTTCTGGAGCCGAGTCAATGGAAGAGAAATCTTTTTTCTCAGCAAGACCTTTTTCAGAAAGAACTTTAGTGATAGCAGCCGTTAAAGTTGTTTTACCGTGGTCAACGTGGCCAATTGTACCAATGTTAACGTGGGGTTTACTTCGGTCAAAATTCTCTTTTGCCATGATTATTTAGTTCTTAATTTAGTTATAAAAAGTTTCAAATTTGTACGCATTCATTTAACTAGGCTAACCAACGAATAGAGCCTTTGAGCAGGATTGAACTGCCGACCTCTTCCTTACCAAGGAAGTGCTCTACCACTGAGCTACAAAGGCATAACCTTGCGGCC
>CANHCG010000080.1 GCA_947459055.1 Cytophagaceae bacterium
TTATTTGGATCACGCAAACCTAAGCGCGTTCCCATCTCCAAGCGCAACTCATTTAATTGCTTGCGCACCTTATCCCCATCCCCACTTAAAATCAAAATCAAATCTCCCGCTTCCGCCCCAAAGGCCGAACCCCATCCAGCCAAATCTGCCTCCGAATAAAATTTATCCACCGAGGATTTGATCACCCCATCTGGCTGAACACGCGCATATATTAGCCCTTTGGCACCGATTTGTGGCCGACGAACAAAATCCGTCAACTCATCCAATTGCTTCCGCGTATATTCCGCCGCCCCTTTGGCACATATCCCTACCACCGTATTCGCCGAATCAAACACTTGAAAATCCTTCCCGCTCGTCATATCCACACCCTCACCCTTCAACTCCACAAATTGCATCCCAAACCGAATATCCGGTTTATCCGACCCATAGTATTTCATCGCATCCGCATAGGTCATCCGCGAAACCGTACCTATATCGATTTTCTTTACATTCAAAAACAAATGACGAATCAAGCCCTCAAACATATTCAATACATCCTCCTGCTCCACAAATGACATTTCACAATCAATCTGCGTAAACTCCGGTTGGCGATCCGCCCGCAAATCCTCATCACGGAAACACTTCACTAATTGGTAATATCGATCAAAACCAGACACCATCAACAATTGCTTAAAGGTCTGCGGTGACTGCGGTAACGCATAAAATTCCCCCGGATTCATCCGCGAAGGAACCACAAAATCCCGCGCTCCCTCCGGCGTCGATTTAATCAAAACAGGCGTCTCCACCTCAATAAAATCTTGCTCATCCAAATACCGCCGCACCTCTTTCGCCACCTGATGACGCAAACGCAAACTCTCACGAATCGGCGTGCGACGCAAATCCAAATACCGGTATTTCATTCGAATATCATCCCCTCCATCCGTTTCATCCTCAATCAAAAAAGGCGGTAATTTCGCCGGATTCAAAACCTTAATCTCCGAAACCTTGATTTCCACATCGCCCGTAGGCAATTTATCATTCTTCGCCAATCGCTCTACAACCACCCCGTGCGCCTCTACCACAAACTCGCGACCCAAGCCGCGGGCAATTTGCAAAGCCTCCGCGGTCGATTTACCTTCCTCCAACATCAATTGAGTAATCCCATATCGATCCCGTAGATCCACCCAAATCATCCCCCCTTTATCTCTCGTTTTTTGAACCCAACCACATAAAGTCACTTCTTGACCTACATGTGCCATTCGTAATTCGCCATTGGTGTGTGTACGTAGCATATTTCCTCGCGCAGAATTTTAAAAATTTGTGCAAAAATACTCAAATTGGACTTGAGGGAAAAACATTTAGCCTTTTATTCTTTCCTTCCCTCGAATTCCGTAATTTCGAACTTTCAAAATCTTTGTTTTATGGCTTCTTTTGGCATTGTTGGATCAGGAATCGGAGGCATCGCACTCGCCATCCGTATGGCAGTTTTAGGCCAAAAAGTCAGCGTCTTCGAAGCCAATGCTTATCCCGGTGGTAAACTTTGCCAAATCGAAGTAAACGGATTTCGCTTCGACGCCGGCCCTTCCCTATTTACGCTACCTACCTTAGTCGACGAACTATTTGCCCTAGCCGGCAAAAACCCCAGGGATTATTTTAATTACCAAAAACTCCCCGTCATCTGCCACTATTTTTGGGAAGACGGAACGCGCCTCGACACCTTTGCCGACCCGCAAAAAACTGCCCAAGCATTCGCCGAAAAACTAGGCGAAAATCCCGAAAAAATTCACCAATATTTACAAAGTCTAGAAACAAAATACCAAATCATCAGTGAACTTTTTTTAGAAAATTCCTTGCATGATTATCGGACTTGGACCGGCAAAAAAGCACTAAAAGGCTACATGAACCTCGGGAAATTAGGTTTGTTTTCAAGTATGCACGCAGCTAATGCCCAAACATTCCAACATCCCAAAACGGTCCAACTCTTCGACCGCTATGCCACCTATAACGGCTCCGACCCCTATCAAACCCCCGCCACCTTAGGCATTATCCCCCATTTGGAATACAATATCGGCGCATTTTTTCCCGAAGGAGGTATGATTTCCATCACCAATTCCTTGGTTGAACTAGCGAAGGATTTAGGTGTTAAGTTTCATTTCAACGAAAAAGTCGTCGAAATTCTCACCCAAAACAAGCAAGCTAAGGGTCTCAAAACCGAAAAAGCCAACTATGCCTTCGATTATGTGGCAAGCAACATGGATATTCGACCTACCTATCAAAAACTTTTGCCCACCCAAAAAGCACCGAAAAAACTATTGAATCAACCTAAATCGAGCTCAGGCATCATTTTTTATTGGGGTATCAATACCCCTTTTGAGGAAGTAGGCGTCCACAATATATTTTTCTCTGACCACTACGAAGAAGAATTTAAGGCGATTTTCCAGGACAAAACCCTATCCAACGACCCCACCGCCTACCTCCACATTTCTAGTAAAGTAAATGCAGCCGATGCCCCAGCAGGTGGAGAGAATTGGTTTATCTTAGTAAATGCCCCGGCGAATGAAGGGCAGGATTGGGAAGCGTTGGTCAATCAAACTCGTGAAAATGTCATTCGAAAAATATCCAAATGCCTCGGAAAAGATATAAGACAACATATCGTCGCCGAAGACATCCTCGACCCCCGAAGCATCGAAACACGTACCTCTAGTTCAGGAGGAGCCCTCTATGGCAATGCGTCCAATAACAAATTCGCGGCCTTTTTACGCCATCCAACCTATCGCTCAGCCATTAAGAACCTCTATTGGGTCGGTGGCAGCGTACATCCCGGCGGAGGAATTCCCCTCTGTATATCCTCGGCAAAAATTGCCGCCAAACATTTTCAAGAAAATACGTAATTTTACGATCTAATTTAACAATCCTATGATTCAACGACCACAAACCCTCTTTTACGCCTTAGCTATTTTAGGCAATAGTTTCGTTACGTCTGGCTTAGCGATTTGGACAAAATCTGGTAGTTCGGGCCAACAAATTGATTTTTTTTCTAATCAATGGGTCTTATTACAAAATGCCAAAGAAGTGAGCACTCACAGTACCATCATTTTGCCTTTGTTAATCACATTATCAACCATCATCACGCTTGCTTCCATCTTTTCATTCAAGAAACGAATGCGTCAAATGACCCTTGGATTAATCAATTCCTTAGTTTTAGCCGGTTCGATGGCTTATGCATTTTGGATTATATTCAAAGAGGCGATGCCCGTTTTTGAACCAGAAACACAGGGCCATTATGGCTATGGATTTTATGCCTTGGTCGTTTCTTTATTGGCCAATATGATTGCGAATCGCTTAGTTCGAAAAGATGAAATGTTGGTGCAATCCTCCAACCGCATGCGCTAATCAGACTCCATAGGCTTTCTAAAGGTCGTGAAGATGAATGAATCTCACGGCCTTTTTTTGTTTCATCATAGGCAATTGGCTCATGTTTTTTGCTTACCTGATTCGATGCCTCCGTATCAAAGGCTTCTGAATCAATAGCATCGATTAGTTGGGAAATTGCCTCTGATTCCTCCAGCAAAACTTTTTTGCTGTGGATTGGATATTTTTGCTTAATTTCAAATCTAGATGAATTTTTGATTCCGAAAAAATAATCAAGAATACTGATTAAGGAATCCAAAAAAGAAACATAACAGCCGAATATCAACTTATGCCTATTTCGATAACTAAAGAAGTGTTGAATGAAGAACTCAAAAAAACATTTGGGTTCAGCCAGTTCCGTGGAGAACAAGAGGCCATCATTCAAAACACCCTTCAAGGCCACAATAGCTTTGTTTTAATGCCGACAGGCGCTGGCAAATCGCTTTGTTATCAATTGCCCGCCATCGTGATGCCAGGTACGGCAATTGTCATTTCACCTTTGATTGCCTTGATGAAAAATCAGGTGGATCAATTGGTCGCTTTTGGCGTCAATGCCCAATTCCTAAATTCCTCATTGAGTCGCGCGGAAATCAATCGGGTGAAAGCTGAAGTGATTAATGGGCAGGTGAAGTTGCTTTACATCGCACCAGAATCGTTGAACAAGCAGGAGAATTTAAATTTTCTCCAACAAGCCAATATTTCCTTCGTCGCCATCGATGAAGCCCATTGTATTTCTGAATGGGGCCATGATTTTAGACCTGAATACCGAAAAATACGCGCCATCATCGAATCGATTGACGCGAAATTACCCATCATCGCATTAACGGCTACCGCGACTCCGAAAGTCCAACAAGACATTCAGAAAACCCTAAACCTCGACGATGCTAAAGTCTTTAAATCCTCTTTTAATCGGAAAAATCTATATTATGAGATCCGCTCTAAAAAGGATATTGACAAACAATTAATCCGCTATATCAAAGGCCATGCCGGAAAAGCAGGCATTATTTATTGCCTCAGTCGGAAGCGCGTGGAAGAAATTTCGGATTTGCTACTGGTCAATGGCATCAAAGCCCTACCCTACCATGCGGGACTAGATCCGCAGGTTCGGATGGCGAATCAAGAAGCTTTTTTGAACGAAGAAGTGGAAGTCATGGTGGCGACCATTGCCTTTGGTATGGGCATTGACAAACCCGATGTGCGCTTTGTTATTCATTATGATGCGCCAAAATCACTCGAGGGCTATTACCAAGAAACGGGCCGCGCGGGCCGCGATGGCTTAGATGGGACCTGTATTTTGTTTTACACCTATGATGACATTTTAAAATTAGATAAGTTCAATAAGGATAAAGCCGTTTCAGAAAAGGAAAATGCCAAATTATTATTGACCGAAATGGTCTATTATGCCAATTTAGGGGTTTGTCGGCGCAAGCAATTGCTCAGTTATTTTGGCGAATTCATGGCGGATAATTGTGGCTTTTGCGATAACTGCATGCATCCGACACCTACCTTCAAAGCCGAAGAAGAAGTTAGTTTACTATTAGAAGCCGTTTTACAAACGGGAGAGAAATTCGAGGCGGAACACATCGCGGATGTATTGGAAGGGAAAAACAACCCCTATGTAACGAGTAATGAACAGGGGAGTTTATCGGTTTTTGGCAAAGGGAAAGAAGTTTCTTGGAATAAAATTGTGGAAGAGGAGGAGGATGAAGAGGATTCAGAGGAGGATGAGGACGCACCGAAGAAGAAAATGGTACTTCGGAAAAAGTCTGCGAAAGAGATAAATCCCGAAGACGAAAAATCACCTTGGATTTCATTTATCAAGCAAGTCGTGATACATGGCCTTTTGGAAAAGGACATCGAAAATTATGGCATTCTAAAATTAAGTGAAAAAGGGAAGGCTTTTTTACAAGACTCGCATCCACTTACGTTTTCCCGCGATCATGATTATGAGAAGGAGGCGACCGACAATGAAAATGAGGAGGAAAATTTAGCCCTAGGGGCGAAGGCCTACGATGCAGCCTTGTTTGAAATATTAAAAAACCTGCGAAAAAAGGTGGCCAAGGAGAAAAACTTGCCGCCTTATGTGATTTTCCAGGATCCTTCGCTTGAAGAAATGGCGACGACATACCCTACTTCGCAGGAAGAAATGGCCCAAATAAATGGGGTCGGGATGGGAAAAGTAGTCAAATTTGGCAAGCAATTTTTAGATGCCATTTTGCGTTATGTGGAGGAAAATGAAATCGAAACGGCGAAAGAAGTCGTTGTGAAATCCACAGTGAATAAGTCGAAGATTAAAATTCATATTATCCAACAGGTCGATCGGAAAATCGATTTGGACGTCATTGCCGAACAAAAAGAGATTTCGATGTTTGAATTAATTCAAGAAATCGAAGCGATTTGTTATTCTGGCACAAAATTGAATTTGGATTATTTTATTAATCAAGTGATTGAGCCCGATAAGCAGGAAGAAATATTCGATTACTTCATGACTGCCGATTCGGATAATATTGCAACGGCCCTCGATAATTGCAACATCGAGGATGTTAGCGAAGAAGAATTGCGATTAATGCGCATCAAGTTTTTAAGTGAATTAGCCAATTAGATTAACTTTTATGAATGTATTAATTTTGGGATCGGGAGGACGTGAGCACGCATTTGCGTGGAAAATATCCCAAAGTCCAGTTCTAAATCAACTTTTTATTGCCCCCGGAAATCCTGGAACCGCTTCTTTGGGAACGAATCTTTCAATTTCGGTTAACGATTTTGAGGCCATCGCCCAAGCGGTTCGAAGCTATGACATCGGATTGGTATTGGTTGGACCCGAAGAACCCTTGGTTCGTGGAATTCGAAATTTTTTAGAATCTCAGGAAGATTTGAGACATGTGGGCATTGTGGGGCCAGGTGCGGATGGTGCTCAATTAGAGGGGAGTAAAGATTTTTCAAAGAATTTCATGCACAAATATGGCGTTCCTACGGCCGCCTCGGAAACCTTTACAAAGGATACGATAGACGCAGGTTTGGCCTATTTAGAGGCACAATCCTTACCCATTGTGTTAAAAGCAGATGGATTAGCAGCAGGCAAAGGGGTAATTATTGCCCAATCTTTGGCCGAAGCAAAAAGTGCGTTAAAGGAAATGCTATTGGACGCGAAATTTGGTGCAGCGAGTGATAAGGTTGTGATTGAGCAATTTTTACGAGGGATTGAATTATCTGTTTTTGTATTAACGGATGGCGAAGATTTTGTGGTTTTGCCAGAAGCGAAGGATTATAAACGCATAGGCGACAATGACGAGGGTTTGAATACGGGGGGAATGGGCGCGGTTTCGCCGGTGCCCTTTGCGACAGAATCCTTTATGAATTTGGTGGAGAGAAAGGTGATCAAACCTACACTCGAAGGTTTAAAGGCGGAGGGGATTCGATATCAAGGATTTATTTTTATCGGCTTAATGAATCATGAGGGGGAACCTTACGTGATCGAATACAATGCGCGGATGGGAGATCCGGAAACGGAAGTGGTTATGCCACGAATTGAATCAGATTTCTTATCTTTGTTGATTGCCGTCGCTCAAGTTCAATTAAAAGGACAAACGCTTCAGATTTCGGATCAATTTGCGGTGACAACCATGGTTGTGGCCGGCGGTTACCCGGAAGAATATCGAAAAGGGGATGTTATTACGAATTTAGCGCAGGTAGAGGAAGCTTTGATTTTTCATGCGGGAACAAAGGAAGAAGATGGGCAAATTAAAACCCAAGGTGGCCGGGTTATGGCTTTCACGGGAACTTCGAATACCTTAGAAAATGCCATTCAAAAGTCGCAAAAGGCGGCTTTGACGGTAAAATTTGAGGGCAAAAATTTTAGACGAGACATTGGCTTAGACGTATTACGGTACAAGGTTTAGGTTGATTTAGCAACATATTATGGCATGTAAATCGTGTTCCACAGGATCATGTGGATCGAAGAAGGAAGAA
>CANHCG010000081.1 GCA_947459055.1 Cytophagaceae bacterium
AAGATTCCTTTAATTTATGATGGTGCCCATGCATTTGGGGTTCGAGTCAATAATAAGTCTATATTTTCCTATGGTACCGTTAGTACCTGTAGTTTTCACGCTACAAAAATTTTTCATACCGTGGAGGGTGGTGCAGTAATGACAAATGATGTAGCATTAGCCAATAAAATTAAAGGTATTCGTAGCTTTGGCCACAAGGAAGATGATTATTTTGACATTGGTATTAATGGGAAAAATTCAGAGTTTCATGCGGCTATGGGATTAGTCAACTTAAGCCATTTCCCTGAAATCCGAGAGCATCGAAAATGGGCTGTTGAGTTTTACGATCAACTAATTGGTTTACCAATACAAAAAGTTCTTTTTCCCTCGAATTTGGAACGGAATTTTAGTTATTATCCGGTTATTCTACCCACAGAAGAAGATCTTTTACATGTAACGAGCGTATTAATCAGCGAAGGGATAAAACCTAGACGATATTTTTATCCCTCACTCAATACCATTCAAATCATTCAAGGAGATTCGTGTCCAATTTCAGAGGATATTGCTAAACGTGTACTTTGTTTGCCTCTTTCTGCAGATATAAATCAAGAAGAAATAACGAAAATATCCTCTATTTTAATGAGCTATTTTCAATAAACAAGACAATATGTATTGGTTATTATTTATTTCATTTGTTTTATTGAATTATAAAGTTGCCTCAAAACTATCTAATAAACATTTTGAGGAAATTCTTATCCTTGGATTTTTAGTATACTCATCAAGTATCATTCTCAGCGGCTATTTTTTATCCTATATCCATTTATGGAATTCTAAGATTCTTTGGGCAATTGTTCCATTTTTTAGTACTTATTTAATTTATTTGTTTTTTAGACGACCTATTTTCCTAGAGAATAATTCGGGTATATCTGCCTTTAAAGTAACAGGAAAAACAATTCAATCCATTCACGATGAATTTAATGCATTAAAAACGCATGAAAAATGGATTTTTAGAATGTTATTTTACACCCTAGTTATTGTAACGCTGTTTCAGTATACGTTGATTTTCAATTGCCCACCCAACGAGTGGGATAGCATGACTGGACATTTGAATCGAATTTTATATTTTCTCCAACAAGGATCTCTTTCTCATTTTGTCGGCACTAATTGGAACATAGACACCTATCCGAAAAGTTTTTGTTCAATCCAAGTGTATCCATTTCTCATGAGTGGTTATAATGAACATATGTTTAAATTGCCAAATTATGGATCTTATTGGCTCATTTGCTTTAGTATGTATGGAATTTTAAAGCAAATGGGCGTAAGCTATAAACCTAGATTATTTGTTTCCTTTGTAATTCTGTTATTACCTAACATCATTTCACAATCAATTTTAACTGATACGGATATCGTATTGGCTGCATATCTTTCCTCCCTTTTATATGCCATTCTAAGATATGAAAACTCAAAGGCCATCATATATCTCTATTGGGCTGGAATAGCTTTTGGTTTAGCATTAAGTCACAAAATCACCTTTTTATTTTCATTTCCACCTCTATTCCTTTTTTATTCATATATCTTTTTCAGAGAAAAAATCCAATCGAGAATTTATCTCTTAAAACACCTCATAGTATCTCATGTAGTTGCGATTGTATTTTTAACCTTATCCACTGGTTATTTATCAAACATTTTCTATTATGGTCATCCCATCGGGCCCAAAACAGCTACAACGCATCAATCAGTCGAACGAGCTGGTTCTCTTCCAAATTTATTCGTTCAAGGTAGTCGAAATGTCTTGCGATATAGTTTCGATATCCTGAATTTTGACGGACTTAGGAATATAAACTGGGTAGAAGATCAACAAAAGAAAGTGAAAGTAATTTTACAAGAAATTGATAGTAGTTTTCATGTAGGACTTGAATCGGTCACTGAGTTTACAATTATCCCATTTTCATTTAATAGACGTTTTGAAAATTACAATGGTACTCCTATTTATGGCGCCATTTTTATATTATTCATCATTCCATCCATAATTTTATATTTCAAAAAGCCTAAAAAAGTTTATTCGATTTTCTTGGCTGCATTTATCCTCCATTTTTTAGCACTATCTTTTACAGCAGCCTATGATCCTTGGAAGGGTAGGTATATGATTAGTTCTGCTATTTTTATATTTCCATTATTAGCCTATTTGGCAGATTGGTTTAATTTGAGCAAAAATAATTTCTTCAGAAATTCCTATATGTACATTTCAACTTTATTAGTTTGTATTTCTGCCATTTTAACCATCTCATTAAATATTCGTGCCCTGCCTTTTGATTATTATGGAAGGAAATCTATTTTTCATTCAAATAGAATGGAGGTTTTAACTGCATCGCGACCCGATATTACTCAAGCGTATCAAAATTTTGATTCCCTAGTTCCGGCTAACGCAACTGTGGCTTTAGCTACCATCAATGATGATTATGAATATCCTTTGTGGGGAAAAAAATTCACAAGGCATTTGATTCCTATCAATCCTTTTGATCAAGGCCTGCAAAAAATACCTCAGGAAGCACAATATTTATTTTTCGCCAAATCTGTAATTAGACCTCAAAAAGGGGATATCAGGTTAGGAACCGACCTAAGGCAAAATGATTTATTGGTAAAAGGAGAAGATTATTACTTAAGGAAATTAAACTAAGTTTTTTGTTTTTTCTTTTTAGCGGAAGGAAACAAAACATTGTTCAATATGAGTCGGTAGCCTGGCGAATTTTTATGCAAGAGTATATCTGTGTGTTCCTCATTTACGAAATGTTGATAATCTTCCGGATCGTGACCCCCTAGAAAGCTAAAAAATCCTTTACCAAAGGTTCCATAAATGTATTTTGCTTCATTTAAGGCCTGATTTTCCGCTAAAACAGTCATAGAAGATTTTATTTTACTAAGATCAAATCCAGTGGTTTGTCCCATATAACCATGAATAACAGATTCATGATTTTGTGTTAGCATGCTCGGTATTAAATCGGATTTAGCTGAAAATTCATTGAGTTCGAAAAAATCATTTTCTTCTAAAACAGTCCTAGGTTGGTAATTAGGTGAGGAGTCGATGTTTGAAAACTCATTTATGCGAGGATTGGTAAATAAAGTAAAATTGGTGAATGCAAGGGTTTGATTAAAGTTCAATAAATCATTGAAATTGGTTTGTATCGGATCTTTGTCATAATATGCGTCCACCACATCGATTTGGTAGGCGGCCAGCGCAATATCAAATGTATCCGTTGCATTACACATTGCAAATAAATAACCACCGGCTTCAATATACTGCTTTAATTGTTGTGCAATAGCTGATTTCAATTGACTTATCTTACCAAAGCCATATTTCCTTGCCATTTCTTCATCTTCCTTGACTTGTTTTTTATACCATGGTTGTTCCCGCTGAGTATACATTTTCCCCATTTGACCCGTAAAATCCTCATGATGTAAATGCACCCAATCGTATTTTTTCAAATCACCTTTCATTATTTCATCATCATAAATCGTGCTAAAGGGTATTTCAGCATACGTTAAAGCCAATGAAACGGCGTCATCCCAAGGAGAAGCCGATTTAGGTGAATAAAGAGCTATTTTAGCCACTTTATTCAATTCGGCCCATTCCATATTTGAATTTTGTGATTCAATCTGTTGCTTTAATAGGGTCACTTCCATGTCAGACATGGAAAGGTATCGGATACCTTTTGTTGTTAAATTTTGTGCTTGTTGAGGTGATTGTTCGATTAAAAATGAACCTCCTCGAAAATTTATAAGCCAATGAACTTTATTGTTTTCCTCTGCCAAAAGGCGATATATAAACCCATAGGCTTTTAAATGGTCAGTTTGTTCTGAATCCATCGGCAATAAAAAGCTAGAACCCCATGCAGGAACTTGGAGACTAAAAAATATGATTAATGGATAAATAAGCTGCTTCATTGGTTTCACAAGCTGTCAATAAAGTAATAAATTGCAAGGTAAAATTAATTAGCGGAGAACCCATATGAATGTCAAGGAAAACGTATTAGAAGGCTTAAGATCCATCAAAGGCAATTTGCTTCGCACTGTATTAACTGCATTAATTATTTCCTTAGGTATTACCTCATTGGTGGGGATATTAACGGCAATTGATGGCATTCAAAGTTCGGTTGATAATTCATTTTCAGGTCTAGGCGCTAATTCCTTTGACATTCGAAACAGAGCAGCGATGCAAATTAGGCGAGAAGGCCAGCGAGAAAAACGATTTAAAAACATTACCTACCGCCAGGCTTATCGTTATAAAATGAATTTTGCCCAAAAAGGAAAAGTTTCATTGAAAACAAATGTTTCATTCAATGCAATTGCCAAATTTGCCTCTAAAAAAACGAATCCCAATACCCGCTTAATGGGCATTGATGAGAACTTTATGGAATTAAAGGGCTATAAAGTGGGTGGAGGGAGAAATTTTTCAACAAATGAATTTACAAATGCAGTAAATGTCTGTTTATTAGGCGTTGATGTGGTAGATCAATTATTTGAAAAAGAAAGTCCAATAAACAAAGAAATTGTCGTTAGTGGATTAAAATTAAAGGTGATAGGCATATTGGTTAAAAAAGGAAGTATGATGGGTGGGGGAGATGACAGAGTAATCATGGTTCCTTTGGAAACAGGACGAAAAATGGCTGTAGGCCGTCAGTTAAATTTTGATATTACAACATCGTCTACGAAAATATCCAATTTAGATGATTTTATGGAAGAGGCAAGAGGTGTAATGCGTCGAGTTCGTATGGATCCAATAGGGGCCAATGATAGTTTCACCATCGATCGATCAGACTCCATTGCAAAAAGTTTTGAGAACATCACGGATTCACTACAAATCGGAGGTTTTGTGATTGGATTTATTACCTTATTGGGTGCTGCGATAGCACTTATGAACATCATGATGGTCTCGGTAAGTGAACGAACTAGAGAAATTGGTATTCGTAAATCCTTGGGTGCTACACCTGCGCGTATCTTACAGCAATTTTTAATTGAAGCGATTGTGATATGTCTAATTGGTGGAATCGGTGGAATTATATTCGCTATTCCAATCGGAAATTTAATTGCTCAAGGGATTAGTTCGGGAACTGCCAGCTTTATTATTCCCTGGTTATGGATGAGCGCGGGAATAATCATCTGTATATTAGTTGGCTTATTTTCAGGAATTTACCCAGCTTACAAGGCTTCTAAAATGGATCCAGTGGATGCTTTGAGGTACGAATAAAACAAGAATATTTTATCCCAACTTGGTAAATAAGAGAATAAAGCCTACTTTTGTGTATTGAATTGCCCAGATGGCGGAATTGGTAGACGCGCTGGTCTCAAACACCCGTGGGTGCAAGCCCGTGCCGGTTCGACTCCGGCTCTGGGTACAGCCTCTCAAGAAATTGAGAGGCTTTACTTTTTTATAAGGAATTTAATAAATTCTGCTTCCAATGTTCGTAGGCAGTTTGCGTTTCTTCGCTATTTCCGTTTGGCCTGATTGTTTCTAATTTTTTTAATTTTGAAACTGCCTCATTCGTTGATTTGAAATGTCCCAAACCTACACCACCACCTATTGCGGCGCCATATGCTCCGTCTGTTTCCATTAATTCAACGGAGACTTGGGAAGCATTAACTATAGACTCAGTAAATACCTCACTTAAATACATATTGGCTTTTCCCGCTTTTAATAAGGTTGGTCGGATCCCAACATTTGCCATTAATTCAATGCCATATACTAGAGAAAAAGCAATACCTTCTTGAGCGGAACGAATGATCTCAGCCTGTTGATGCCGATTAAAATCCAAACCCTGAAAGCTAGCTCCTATCTGCTTATTGTTAAAAATTCGTTCAGCGCCATTACCAAATGGATTGCATAATAATCCATTAGAACCTACCCGCGCACGAGTTGCTATCTGATTCATTTCAGGGTAGGAGTTTGATGGAAAGAAATTTTGCTTAATCCATCGGTTTAAAATTCCTGTACCATTGATACACATTAATACACCAATACGAACTAAATCCTCATGATAATTCACATGTGCAAAGGAATTTACACGGTTTAATGGATCAAATTTCAATTCATCACTAACCCCATATACCACACCCGAGGTACCGGCCGTAGTAGCAATCTCTCCAGGATCCAACACCCCTAATGAAAAGGCATTATTGGGTTGATCTCCTGCCTTGTAACTGACAATTACCTCCTTTGCTAAACCTAATTCATCAGCCACCTTGGCAGTAATTTGACCATGGGAAGAAAATACTGGTTTTACTTCTGGAAATAAGGTTACATCGAAACCAAAATAGTCAATAAGCTCTTTAGAGATTTGTTGATTCTTAAAATCCCAAAAAATACCTTCAGAAAGGGCAGAGGCTGAGGTTGTCAACGTTTCCGTTAAGCGACAGGCAATAAAATCTCCTGGTAAGAGCACATGTGCTATTTGATCATAAATTGAGGGTTGATACTTTTTAACCCAGGCCAATTTAGCTGCAGTAAAATTACCTGGAGAATTTAAAAGGTGAGACTGACAAAAATCGACACCTAAAGCTTGATAAGCAGCTTCTCCAAAGGATGATGCCCTTGAATCACACCAAATAATCGAAGGACGAAGCACCTGGAAGTTGGCATCCAATACCACTAAACCATGCATTTGGTACGAAATACCAATGGATTTTATGTCTTTGGGATTGTAATTTCCACTTGCATTTCCTTTCAGTATGGCTTGTTTAACACAATACCACCAATGTTCAGGTTCCTGTTCGGCAAAGCCAAGTTCTGGCGACGATATGTCATTTTCATGATCTGGAAATGAACAAGAATAAATTAATTGTTGGTTGTCACCGTCAACCACACTAAATTTGATTGAAGATGTACCCACATCGATCCCACACAAAAGCATAATAAACAAGTTTACATGTTAAACATCCAAATAAATAAATACCAAGTTAATGGTCATTTTACATTATCCAATATCAAATTTAAAGTTTTAAATGGAGAAATATTGGCATTAATTGGTAAAAGCGGTTCAGGGAAAAGCACGATTGCTTCTTTTTTAGTTGGATTAAATTCAGCCGAAACCGTCTCTGTTAAACTAAATGACAAAGAACTACATGATGGTATCGAGCGCTTGATCCCTCAATTTAGACATGTAGGATATTTGCCTCAAAACCTACATTTGAAGCCATTTCATACAGTGAAACAGTACATGGATATGCTTTTTGAAAACCATCCATTAAAAAAGAAAAAAATACTCATTTCATATTACACAAAAATATTTCGATTAAGCCAATTACTCGAATCGAAAATCCAACACCTATCTGGTGGTGAAAGGCAAAAAATCG
>CANHCG010000082.1 GCA_947459055.1 Cytophagaceae bacterium
ACCAACGAAAAAGTTTTGGCGTCAAACAAGCCGGATTTTTGGTGATCTGGCGTACGGCCATGCCCAGTGTACTCGTAGAGACGGGATTTTTAACAAACCCAGATGAAGAAGGGTATTTATCGTCAGAGAAGGGCCAACAGGAAGTGGCCGATGCTATCGCAACCGCATTCAAACAATACAAAGAAGAAATCGAAAAATAATTCCACATGTTCACAAATAACAACGAGCTTAAGGTTGGATTTTTAGCACTCATTGCTTTTTTAATCCTTTATTTTGGCTTCAATTTTTTGAAGGGGAATGACCTATTTTCCTCGTCTAGAACCTATTATGTGCAATTTGATAATGTGGATGGATTAATGCCTTCGAACCAGGTCATGGTCAATGGCGTCGAGGTAGGTAAAGTCAAAAAGGTCTCTCTCGACCCCGAAAAAGGTAATAAAATCGTGGTTGAATTACGAATCAATAAATCTTTGCAGATTCCTAGTGAGTCGCTAGCTATCTTATCTGATGGCGCCTTATTAGGGGGGAAAATCATCCGCCTCGAATTGAAAGGAAGTACTTTATTGCCTGAAGGGTCCACCATCAAATCGATGACCGAAAAAGGATTAACCTCACTTTTAAAAGAACGCGCCATTCCGGTGCTTTCTAATGCGGATTCATTGTTGATTTCGTTCCGGCAAATCTCCAAGAAATTTGAAAATACAGGGATCTATTTGGACGCACTCTTGAAAAATTCAAATAAAACCGTGAGCCACATCGACGGTTCCGTGCAAAGTATCGTTTCGGAAAATAAAGCGAATTTGGCGCAAATTACGGGGAATATGAAGACTCTGTCCCAGAGTTTAATGGAGACCGAGAAACAAATCAAACCTTTGTTGGTCAAATTTAACACCGTCGCTGATTCCATTCAGGCAATTCGAATCGGGGAAACACTCCAGCAAGCCAATGCTGCGGTGGGTTCTCTTCAACGCATCGTGAGTAAATTAGAAAAAGGCCAAGGCTCCGCCGGTAAATTATTAGTGAGTGATAGCCTATACAATGGCCTTAATAAATCACTCGTCGACCTAGATAAATTATTAATCGATTTCCGGGTGCAGCCGAAACGCTACATTCATTTTTCTGTGTTTGGCAAAAAGAATACGGCACCTACGCCAGAAAATTAAGAAGACCTATGTCGACCCAACAAGTGCGCATCACGGCCTCGCCGGACCAAGCCGATATTCTATTAGCCGAATTAGGGGAAATAGGTTTCGATATTTTTGAAGATTCAGACACGGGATTAATTGCCTATTGTCAAACAGATTTATTCGACCTAGTTGTTTTTAAGGACCTAATATCCCGGTACCAATTTTTAGGGCCCATTCAATACGAGATTCAAGAAATCCAGAAACAAAACTGGAATGCGGTTTGGGAAACGAATTATGACCCCATTCGTATTGCGGATTTGGTATTTATACGTGCAAATTTTCATCCTTCAGAGCCCGGATATCAAATCGAAATCGTGATTAATCCCAAAATGTCCTTTGGAACCGGGCATCATGAAACGACTTTCCAAATGTCGCAAGCCCTTTTTGATCTAAATCTAACCGGCAAATCGGTGCTAGATGCGGGAACAGGAACGGGGATTTTAGCTTTTGTGGCCAAAAAATTAGGGGCGACTTTCGTTAGGGGTTTTGATATCGATGAATGGTCGGTGGAAAATTCGATTGAAAACGCGTCTTTGAATGCTTGTGAGGAAGTGGAATTTGGTAGGGGAACGATCTTGGATGAATCGGCACGAATGTATGATGTATTGCTCGCAAATATCAATCGAAACATTTTGTTAGATGAAATGGACGAATACGCGGGCCGAATCGTGTCAGGAGGCGACCTGTTATTAAGTGGATTTTACACGGAAGACATTCCGATGTTAGTTGAGCGGGCGGAAGCTTTGGGACTGAATTATGTTAGCCAAAGTGAAAAAAATCGTTGGGCTTGTCTGCGTTTCAAAAAAATCTAATTTGTGATTTTTTAATATTTTGCTCTATTTTTTCTAGTTATTGAGGAAAAACCCTTATTTTTGAAGGTTTTACTCAAAGAAACATGAAAATCTCTCCCAGTAAACCTTTTCAGGTGGTGTATTCGATTTTGTCGCATGAGTTCCTCGGATATTTATTTGAGGTCTTTGTGGTGCAGTTGA
Organism: Cytophagaceae bacterium; assembly: GCA_947459055.1. Taxonomy (GTDB): domain Bacteria; phylum Bacteroidota; class Bacteroidia; order Cytophagales; family Spirosomataceae; genus Aquirufa. The sequence goes on from CANHCG010000082.1 coordinate 2,180, forward strand.
ATGACAAGGGTCAATTGACCTGGGAGTACCAAACCCTGACCACTCGCAATTTTCATGAATTCGCCCATGGCTTGGATGAGCGGGATGAAACGGCGGTCAAATTAATCGAGGGAATGAAACCTACTGCGATTTTCGAGAAGTTTAATACTTCCAAACGGAAAACGATGGAGGAGTTTTATTTGAAGACCTTTGATGCGGAGAAAGGGGAGAAGGAAATTCAAGAGGCTGTTCATGCGGTGATTGAAAAGCGACGCGCACAAATATTTGAGTTGATTTGTCCGGATAAGACCCTTTTTATCATGGGGAATGATGGAAATCCGATGCGTCAATCGATTCAGATTCAAGCAGAAGCGGTGGAAGTGCTATTCCATTTTATGCGAAATGAGGAGAATACGCATTATTTTCCAACGCTGAAATACCAGGGCAACAAATTAGAATTTCAATACAAAGACGCCATGATTTTGTGCGATGAGCCGGCATGGATGTTGTTAAATCAGAAATTATATCACTTCAAGCCTTTGTTGGAAGGCAAGAAATTACGCGCCTTTTTAAACAAAAAATTCGTCGTAATTCCGAAAAACATGGAGGAGGATTACTTTCGCAAATTTGTCAAAGCGATGGTGGCTCGCTATCCCGTGCATGCGAAAGGTTTTGAGGTGATAAATACAGAGAAAAATTGCCAATATTTATTGCATTATGGGCCTATTCCACCTCGGATTGATGAGGATGAAAAAGTCCCAACAAAAAAATCAGCTGCCTTAGAAGCAGCAGACCGATGGAATTTTGTGTTGTCTTTTCAGTATGGGAATAACCGTTTTCCTTGGGATAATTTATCCTCAGAGGCCAATGTGCTCTTTGAAAAAAAGGCAGATTCTTATGCCTTTCAAAAAATCATGCGCACCTTAAGTAAGGAAAAGCGTGCGTTTCAATATTTAAAATCACTAGGTTTACCGATCGAATCGGATGGCCGGGCCTTGATTTCAAGGTCCGATGCGATACAATGGCTAACCGCCCATAAACAAGAATTAGATCAAGCGGGCTATGTCGTTCAGTTCCGTGGGGATGGGCAAGCGCCAAGGTACTTTTTGGGCAAACCGGAAATTAAAATTCGAATCGGGGAGAAATTGGACTGGTTTGATATTCAGGCAGTTATTTCGTTTGGGCAGTTCCAGATACCATTTTTGAAGATACGCCAACTCATCCTCGCCAAGAAAAAAGAATTCCATCTTCCTGATGGATCTATCGCCATTATCCCCGATAATTGGTTTCATGATTACCAAGATTTATTTTATTTCTCGGAAACCAGACCGGGCGAAGAGGGAGTTTATTTGAAACGCCAACACTTCCAATTAGTCCAAGAATGGGAAAATCAAGAATTGGTCAAAACCTCCTTACGAAGTAAGACTGTTGCCGATTTAACCTTGGCCACAAAAGAATTTCCGGTGCCGAAGAATTTTAAGGGTACTTTGCGGCCTTACCAGTTGGAAGGTTACCGCTGGATGCGAACCCGTCAAAATGCGGGCTTAGGCGCTTGCTTAGCCGATGACATGGGATTGGGTAAGACGGTGCAAACCCTATGTTTATTGCAGAGCTTAAAGGAGCAGGGGGAGACTTTGCCGACTTTATTGGTCATGCCAACCTCCCTCTTGTATAACTGGGAAATGGAGGCTAAGAAATTTACACCTCAATTACGCGTTTTGTTGTACGCTGGCCCGCAGCGGGAGAAATTACAAGCCCAAATCAAGAAGACCGATTTGATATTATGTTCCTTTGGGATGGTGCGTTCGGATATAGAATGGTTCGAAAAGCAGGCATTTAGTTACGTGATTTTGGATGAGTCGCAAGCGATTAAGAATCCCCAGGCGAACATTACGAAGGCTGTACAGAAATTGAATGCTAAATTCCGTTTGGTGATGACCGGAACGCCATTGGAGAATTCGACAATGGATTTATGGTCTCAAATGAATTTCGTGAATTCGGGTTTATTGGGAACTCAAAAATATTTCAAAGATCAATACCAAATTCCGATTGAGAAAAAAGCTGATGGTGATGTGAAAAAGCGCTTATATTTCTTGATTAAGCCTTATTTATTGCGAAGAGAGAAGCGCCAAGTGGCGGCGGATTTACCTGAAAAAATGGAATCCATCACCTATTGCAGCATGTCAGAGGAACAGGAACGCCTTTATGATAAGACGAAATCGTTTTATCGTGATGTGTTATTGAAGCAAATTAAGGATGAAGGATTGCAAAAATCTAGATTCTCTGTATTGCAAGGCTTGACTAAATTACGCCAATTGGCCAATCACCCCTTGCTTTGTGAAGAAGGATATGAAGGGGATTCAGGTAAGATGGAGGCTGTGCTCGAAAAGCTCGAAACGGTCCTAGAACAGCATCATAAGGTTTTGATTTTCAGTCAGTTTGTACAGCATTTGCAAATTATTAAGCGGGCGTTGGATGAGAGAAATATCGCCTATGCGTATTTGGATGGTTCAACTTCGGACCGGAAGGGCCAAGTTGAAAGTTTCCAGAAAATTGATGGGCAATCCGTCTTTTTGATTTCTTTGAAAGCGGGAGGGGTAGGATTGAATTTGACAGCCGCGGATTATGTGTTTTTATTGGATCCTTGGTGGAATCCAGCCGCGGAGGCACAGGCCATCGACCGGGCGCATCGGATCGGCCAGGTTAAAACTGTTTTCACCTATAAGTTTATTAGTAAAGAGACTGTGGAGGAGAAGATTTTGGCCTTGCAACAACGAAAATTGGATTTGGCCAATGAACTCGTCACATCCGATGAAAGTATTTTGCGCAATTTGAGCGAAGACGAGGTATTGGATTTATTGAGCTAGGCTTTGACTAAAATGTTTTTGGCTACTTCGTGACTGACGAAGATCGGCGCAGCGCTGTTAACTTGAATTTGTAAGGAGCGGTCGAAGGAATTTATTTCCAAAATGGTGATTTTCGCGCCCAAATTGAGGTCTAATTTTGTTAAGAGTTGTAAAAAAACGGCCGCATCTTTCGCGACACCCATCAGCACACAATCCATTTTTTCTTTGATTTCCGATAGGGGTTGGTAAATCTGATCCGCCATTTTTCCATCACGGGTGGGGATGGGATCTCCGTGGGGATCGCGGTCTGGAAAACCTAAAAATTCATCTAACTTTTGTATGAGCGATTCGGATTCGATGTGTTCTAATTGTTCTGCAATTTCATGCACCTCATCCCAGTTATAGCCTAATTTTTCGACTAAAAATACCTCCCAAAGTCGGTGCTTACGAATAATCGAAAGTGCAATTTTTTGACCAGATGGCGTTAGGCGAACCCCTTGGTATTTTTGATAAATGACCCAACCTTTTTCGGCTAGCTTTTGTAGCATATCCGTGACAGAGGCCGCCTTCGTTTGGGCTAATTCCGCCACCGCGTTCGTGGAAACACCTTGATCCGTGTTTTCCGACAAACGGTAGATAATCTTTAAATAATTTTCTTCTGCTAAGGAGGTCGCCATCTGTATTTTTTAGCCAGCGCAAATTAAAACATTTATATGGATAAATAAATTTTTAGGTAAGACTAAAAAAATATTTTGAACCAACATAATGTTTTGTATATTTGGTTGCATGTTTGAGACATATGAATAAGGCTTGGCGTTCAGAGCGAAAAAGTAATTCCTTGAGTGAGGTATTTGCGAGCATTCCTGTTCCGGAAGGAAATGGGTTTTGGCGTAATTTGCGTGCTTTTTTGGGTCCAGGATTTATGGTGGCAGTGGGCTATATGGATCCGGGCAATTGGGCCACGGACTTAGCTGGGGGCGCACAGTTTGGTTATACTTTATTGTCGGTGGTTTTAATCTCAAGTTTATTTGCGATTTTACTACAACATTTGGCGCTTAAATTGGGCGTGGCTACGGGTCGTGATTTAGCTCAGGCCTGTGGGGATGCCTTCTCCAAACCGGTGGCCATTTTCTTGTGGTTTATTTGTGAATTAGCCATTGCTGCCTGTGATTTGGCGGAGGTGATTGGCTCGGCCTTAGCTTTACATTTGTTATTTGGAATTCCTATTTTGACGGGTATTCTGATTACAATTTTGGATGTATTTTTAATCTTATTTTTCCAAAAAAAGGGCTTTCGGGTTTTAGAATCAATTGTTCTTTCTTTGTTAATCGTTATTGTCTTGTGTTTTGCGTACGAATTATTGCTTTCTAAGCCTGATATTTCAGGGGTTTTAGGGGGATTAATTCCTCAGCCGAGCATCTTTACGGATCCTAATCAATTGTATGTTGCCATTGGTATTTTAGGGGCTACGGTTATGCCGCATAATTTGTATTTGCATTCAAGCATTGTTCAAACGCGGGCCTTTGCCAGTACGGATGTTGATCGAAAAAAGGCGATTAAATTTGCCACTTGGGATTCTACCATTTCCTTGAGTTTAGCCTTTTTTATCAATGCCGGCATTTTGATATTAGCTGCCTCGGCTTTTCATTTGAGTGGAAACGCACATGTAGCGGATATTCGGGATGCGTATCAATTATTAGATCCTGTGCTAGGTAGTAAATTAGCCAGCGCCTTATTTGCGATTGCTTTACTTGCATCTGGCCAAAATGCAACCTTAACAGGAACCCTGGCCGGTCAAATTGTGATGGAAGGATTTTTGGACTGGAGGATAGCCCCTTGGTTACGGCGTCTAATCACCCGCTTGTTGGCCATCGTCCCTGCTTTTTTTATTACTTGGTGGTATGGGGAAAGTAAGATTGGGGAACTACTGATTTTTTCGCAGGTAGTGTTGTCGATGCAATTAAGTTTCGCCGTTATTCCCCTCGTTTGGTTTACGAGTGATAAACAAAAGATGGGTCCATTTGTGAATGCCCCTTGGTTGAAATGGAGCGCCTGGATTATCAGTGCGATTATTTTAAGCTTAAATCTGTATTTATTGGCTCAAATTCTCGGAGGCTAAATTCCCTGAAACCATACATTATCTAGCCCCGTTTTCCATTTTTTTTCAAAAGTAATCCCATTTAACACAGGTGCAGGAATTCCCTGGCCTATCCGCTCCATTTTTTCTATTTTCCAAATTTCATCCAATAGCCCAGCCTGAAAAAATCCTTCAGCTGTTTTACTTCCTCCTTCAACCAAAATGGAATGTAT
>CANHCG010000083.1 GCA_947459055.1 Cytophagaceae bacterium
AATTGGGCCATCCCGGCAATGAATCCCATGCGGGGACCAAAGGCGCGTGAGGCATAATCGAAAACACCGCCCGCTTTGGGAATGGAACAGGCTAATTCAGCATATGAAAAGCTAAAACAGGTATACATGATAATGATCACACCCGTGGCGATGGCCAGGCCATATGTCCCCCCTTCAGGAAGACCGAGATTCCAACCGAAATACATGCCCGAAATCACGTAACCCACACCCAATCCCCATAACATGAGCGGGCTGAGAACCTTTTTGAGCTGGGGCTGTTGAGTAGAAGACATGTAAATTTTACTTATAGAGAACGAAGATAAAATTTAATTCCTGAAATTTGTTCAATAGAAAATGAATATGGCAAAAACGACGACATTGATCGCAGATTCAGAAATCGAATGGACGGAATTAGGGGATGGAATTCGTCGGAAGTTAATGGCCCATAATGATGAAATGATGCTCACCAAAGTCGATTTTCAAACGGGTGCCTTGGGCACTTTGCATCAGCATCCTCACACGCAGGCTTCTTATGTCTCAAAAGGCAAATTTGAAATTACCATTTCGGGGATTTCGAAAATTTTATCCGCGGGCGATGTGTATTTTGTGCCGAGTGGCGAATTACATGGGGCGCTTTGTTTGGAGGCTGGCGAATTAATCGATGTATTTAGTCCGATGCGGGCTGATTTCTTATAAAATAAATTCTTAACTTGTTTTCTTTTAAACCTATCCAATGAATTCACGTAGAACCTTTTTGAAAAACACGTCATTGTTTTCTGCAGCAATGGCCTTCCCAAATATCTTAACGCATGGCTTAGGCACAGCGGGAGAAAAAGTAAATTTAGCTTGTATCGGTATCGGTAATCAAGGCGGATCCGACGTCATGTCATTCGCAAAAACTGGCTTGGTGAACTTTGTAGCTTTTTGCGATGTGGACATGGGTGCTCCACAAACCCTCGAAGTATTAAAAAAATTCCCGGATGTACCTCGTTTTCAGGACTTCCGAAAGATGTTTGATGCGATGGGGAATCAAATCGATGCGGTGGCCATCGGCGTACCTGATCATTCGCACTTTCCGATTACAATGATGTCCCTCGCTTTAGGCAAACACGTATACGTGGAAAAACCGATGGCACGGACATTCCAAGAGGTCGAACTCATGATGGCGGCGGCGAAGAAATACCCTAAATTAGTCACCCAAATGGGTAACCAAGGGCACTCCGAAGCGAATTATTTTCAATTCAAAGCCTATAAAGAAGCTGGTATTATCAAAGATGTCACATCGATGACCGCTCATATGAATTCGGCGAGAAGATGGCATGGCTGGGATACCAAGATGACTAAATTCCCGAATGCGGAGGAGATTCCAAGCACCTTGGATTGGGATATTTGGAATGGCGTCGTACAAAAACATGATTATAACAAAGATTTCATCAATGGCCAATGGCGCTGCTGGTTCGACTATGGCCTTGGGGCTTTGGGTGACTGGGGAGCACACATCATGGACACAGCGCATGAATTTTTGGATTTAGGATTGCCGACGGAGGTGAATATGCTAAAAGCAGAAGGTCATAATCCATTCTTTTATCCACTTTCGACGACCTTGTTATTTAAATTCCCGGCTCGGAAAGACATGCCGGCGATGGATATTACCTGGTATGATGGAATTAATAACATTCCGCCGGTTCCGGCCGATTATGGCGTGAATGAATTAGATCCAAATATTCCACCGGCAAGCAATGGAAAGATCCAACCGGCGAAATTGAACCCGGGTAAAATCATTTACAGCAATGAATTGACCTTCAAAGGCGGTTCCCATGGTTCAACCCTTTCAATTTTAGGTGAAAAAGGAAAAGAAATCGCTTCTCGGTTACCTGAAGTACCGAAAAGCCCTTCAAACCACTACGCGAATTATTTGAAATCTTGTATGGGTCAAGAAAAAACGCGTTCGCCATTTGCGATAGCGGGACCCTTGAGTCAGGTATTTACCTTAGGGGTGATGGCACAGCGATTGAATACCAAATTGTTATTCGATCGTAAAACTAAACAGATCACAAATAATAAAATGGCTAACCAAATGCTCGTAGGCCCAGCACCTCGGAAAGGTTGGGAACAATACTATAAGGTATAGTTTAGACTACTGTAAAAAAAAACCTCTGCGAAAACAGAGGTTTTTTTTTGGTATTATCAGCGACTTTCCTTTTTTGGTGTACATAAATGAAATACAAAGAATTAAATTCATTCACTAGCCTAGGGATACTTTTTTACCTGTCTTCACCGCCTTATAAATCGCATCTACAATTTTCAGATCGCGCAATCCTTCTGCGCCATCGACAGGAATGAGGGGTTGTTTTCCGTCCAACAAAATGGAAGCAAATTCATCCATTTGAACCGTTTGATGTGTCACATGAGGATATACTAATTCGCCTTTGTTTGTCCGGCCTTTGATGGGGCCATAGCCAGTTGAAGGTTGCATTTCAGCGAAGCCTTTGGTGCCATTCAAAAAGAATTTATCAAGGTTATTTAGGCTATAAGTCGACAGGCAAGACGCTACTGCGCCGCTCGGAAATCCGAGTTGGAATTGAATCGTTTCATCCACGCCTTCTTTGAATTTTTCAGGGTTTGTTTTGGTTTCTTGAGCCGTGACCCAGATCGGCTCCTCCCCGACCATATAGCGCGCACCATTAATCGAATAAATCCCAATATCCATCATGGAACCTCCTCCGGCCATGTTCTTTTTTAATCGCCACTGGGTCGGATCACCAATCACGAAACCGGAAAGACCTTGAAAAAATAAAATTTTCCCAAATTCCCCTGCTTGACGCATGCGAACTACCTCGAGGGTTTTCGGTTCGAAATGCATGCGGTAGCCAACTAATAACTGAACGCCTGCCTTCTTACACGCATCGATCATTTCTTGGCCTTCATTCGCATTTAAGGCCATCGGTTTTTCCACGATCACGTGCTTCCCAGTTTTGGCAATTTGCAAGGCAAAGGGTTTGTGTAATGAATTTGGGGTAATGATATAGACCGCATCGATGTTTGGGTTAGAGGCGATTTGATCCACTGTTTCATAGGAATAACGGTTTTCGGGTGCCACGTTATATTTTTTACCCCAAGCATCTAGTTTGGTTGGAGTCCCACTGATGAGTGCGACGAGCTTAGCTTTTTGGCAATTTTGCAAAGCATCTGCCACCATGCGAGCATAGCCCCCTAAACCTAACAGTGCTACACGCAACACCGGGCCATCATAGGGAAGCGATTTTTCCGAGGCGGCGGCCGAGGCAAAAGGCATTAAAATTACAGGAAGAGATAACTGTTGGATGAATTTACGACGTGTTTTCATAGGATATATTATTGCCAAAAACCTTATTCAGTAAAAATTCGAGATTTAGATTGCGTAGCGGTAGGGAAATCGGTTGGGATTTTCAAGCTAACCTTTCCGGTGGCAGCCCACTCGGCACCACGCTGGAGGCAGGTAATAAACCCAACGCAAGCCACTGAATAATCCACATGTCCCATGGGTGTGTGAAAAATGCGTCCTTTGCCGTAGTTGATGGTAAGGAGCATCGGTTCGTGGCGGCCGGTGCCTTTATTTTCTTTGGATGAGAAGGCGGTTCCTAGTACTTCCATGTTAGTGGCCGGCCCACGCAAGCGGTCATACATCTCGTCTTTGGTGTGCATCCAGGTCAGTGGCATGCCTTTCGTGATTGGGTGATTTGGATTCCGAATCGTGATTGCGTATTCAGATTGTGGGCCGTGGGAGCCTGCCCGACCGGCTTGTGTGTCTCGCACGAGCGTATTATTTTCATCATAGTATACGTATGGGCCATCTTTTTCGGTGCGATTTCCCCAGCCGCCTAGGCCGATCATCTGGTTGTAGGCTGGCCATTCAGGGAAGGAATTATCGGCGGCATGGATTACCACGAGGCCTCCGCCATTTTTGATAAATTTATCGAAATCCGCTTGTGTTTCGGCGGGCCAAGGGGCGGCGTTCCAACCGAAATTGCAAATCACCAAATCATAGGCGGCAAAATTCGGGTGAAAACTAGAATCCATCTTGGATTTAGGAAGATCGGTGGTGGCGGGAACGCCGGAAATTTTATATTGATTGACCAAAGCGCCTCCGTTCCAGGTGTATTTGGTTCGTTGGACATCCACGCTAAATAGGCCAGTTTGTTCCAAAAACTGCTTCATCATGGCGGTTACTTTGGGCCATTGATCGTGGTTGTTTTGTCCGTCGACGATGAGGGTTTTAATAACTTTCGGCTTGGCGCCGAATGAAATTGCGGTGATGGTGAAACTAAATAAGCCAAGCAGGCAGAGGAATGATACATACTTTTTCATAGGAAAATGATCTAGGTTAATTTCCTACAAATTAGTGATTTTTAGAGATTATTAGACAAATGACCAAATAAAAAGCGATGAACCGATCTGTTGAAAGGGATTCATCGCTTTGAATAGGGTGTATAATTAGTAGTTGGTAAATAATAAGTTATTAGCTGTCCCAATGAGTAAACCTGTGATTTTATCTTTAATTGATGCTTCTATTAAAGCGTTTTGAACCGTTGATGTGTTAGCACCTGGATTTACAGATTTATATAAAGCTGCAACCCCTGCCACGTGTGGTGTTGCCATCGATGTACCACTAATGGTATTCTTAGCCGTTGAAGATCCTATCCAAGCCGAAGTAATATTGGATCCTGGAGCAAAAATATCAACGAAAGATCCATAATTCGAATATGAAGCTTTTTCATCTAAAATGCCCGTAGCACCAACAGTAATGGCATTTCTAACCCGAGCTGGGGAAGAATTAACAGCGTCTATATTACTATTTCCCGCAGCGACACACATGATAATCCCATCAACTATAGCTCTTTCTACCGCCGCATCTAAGGTTGCGGATATTCCTCCTCCAAGTGACATATTGGCCACCGCGGGACGGTTTGTATGATTATTAATGGCCCAATCTATTCCAGCTATCACACCAGAATTGGTTCCCGAGCCATTCGCTCCTAATACTCTAACAGCGATTAAATTAACTTTTTTAGCCACTCCATATTGAGTTCCACCCACAGTTCCAGCGACATGAGTACCATGGCCATTTTGATCCGTCCAATTCGTTTTACCCCCTATTGCGGAATAACCACCCTTTGCTCGACCTCCAAAGTCAGTATGTGTTAACAAAATACCTGTATCTATTATGTAAGCATCCACATTTGAACCTGTGCCGTTGTAAGTAAAACCATTAATTAGGGGAAGGCCTACCTGATCAATCCGATCTAAACCCCACGAAGGAGTTGGATTTTGAGTAGCGTTTATACTCATCTCCTGATCTTTTTCAATATATGCTACCTTTGGATTCTTTTGCAATTTGGCCAAAGCTTTTGGAGTCAATCGAGCCGCGAAACCTTTGAGCGCCGACTTGTACACATGGTCAGCTTTAACCCCTTCTGACTTATTCATATCCTCCACATCTACGTCCAATTCTTTGTCGGACGTTTTATCCTTGTACACTACGATGTACGCATCATCTGGCACAATCGTTTTGGAAAGACTTGATGGCTGAGATAAATTGGATTGATTGATGTTTTGTGAATTTTGTGGATTTAAATCGGTCATCGATTCACTACAACTGAGAACTAAAGCAGACAGGGCAAAGGCCATGCCTATGGTAAAGAGGTTACGATTCATGAAATTAGAGTTTTTATTAAACGGCCAAAATAAGGCCTTTCAAAACTCTATCGCAAATGAGATTTGTACCAAAAAGCCAAATCGAAAAGGCTTTTTTGTACCAAAATTTAAAGAAAATTTATACATGCTTGGGTTGCCCTTCTTCGAGTACAGAAAAAAGGTGCAATCCGGCTCCCACGAGCATATATATGACATGTGCGGTCACGAGCAAGGTATGAAAACCGTCCGTCGGACTTTGCCCAAATAATTCATAGGGTGCGGCCATCACATAAATTGAAATCAGGAAGTTCAAAAGCACCAACACTTGCAACCATACCGACCGAACTGGTAATTTTTTACCCATCGCAATTAAATAACCCTGTGTAGCATATACGTAAACGGCCAACCATAAAAGACTCAATACCCCAGATTTTAGATTTTTCATATCTTCTTTTGTTTTTTTGAATACCCAAAATTCAATTATCAAACCGCCATAAATTGTCGGTTTACTTAAAAATTCATACTTTGCGAAAAAAAATACCAAGCCATGCAGGCCAAAGAACGCGTGAAGGAGTTAAATGACTTGTTTCTTCGAAAGACATTTAGAGTGACTTTTGCCCACGTAGCGACCTATTTTTTGGAGGTTTGGGATGAAGTGGGCTATGGGGAACGGACCTTTAATCGGGATATTCGGGAATTAAAAGAAAAATTAAAGGAGCGCTATCCGAGTTTGGAGGAGGTGCATGGCGAGCTGATTCGGTATTCAAGGGGGAGCCAGCAATACCGGTATATCCGCGATGACATCAGTGCTTTTCCATCTTTTTCGGAAAAAGAATTGAATCAGATCGCCTCGATCATTGAGTTTAACAAGCATTTATTCACCGAGGGAACTGGAAATGGAATCGTGAATAAATTAAGGGCGATAAGTTTGGAGAATAATTTGGCCCAATTTCATGCGGTTTTGCCTTGGTCGGCGATCCAATTAATCAAAGAAGGTGAACGCAGCGGATCGGATCAATTGAAAACCCTACTCGCCTGCATTTATGCCAAAAAACTGATCGCCATTACACACAAAGGTTTGGAAGCTGAGGGTCCGGCGAGTATCAAAAGGGGCTTGCCCTTGATGATTAAGGAATACAATAATGGTTGGTATACCGGTTGGTATTTATTATTCTATCGAGTGGAGGAGATGACGGGGGTGATACGTCCGCGTTTGGAGGATTGTTGGATTTACGCGCTCGATCGGATCGAATCCATCCAAGAACTAGGTATTGCCAATATCCGTATTCCTGAGGGATTTAATCCCGCCGACTTTTTTAAAGATGTCCTAGGTATTTTTCGAAATACGCATGGTCAGACACCGGTTCAAAAAGTTCAATTAAGGTTAGAAATAAGTCCAGAGGCCCCTTGGCTCAGGCAATACATCCAAAAATATCCGATACATGCATCTCAGGAGATGGACGGGCTTTCGGTGGGATTGCACATGGAAATTAACCAAGAATTGGAAGGATTTCTCATGCGTTTTGCGAATGAAATTCAAGTGGCGGAGC
>CANHCG010000084.1 GCA_947459055.1 Cytophagaceae bacterium
AGAGCCGAGGATATTAACCACCTCGATCAAGCTTCCCATATTCACAGCAAATTGTGCGACGATCAGGCATAGAATCCCCCAGCCTAGGGTGATGCCTTTAGAAACCCACCAATAATGGAGATTGGATGAATCAGTCTTGAAAAAGCGTTGGTAAATATCGACCATACTTATCGAAGTCAAGGAACCAAACGCCGAGGCCATCGATCCCATGGAGGCCAATAAAATCATGGCAATTAAAAAACCTACGACGCCAATCGGCAAGTGGTCAATGATATAGCTTAGAAAAATATAATTTGTGTCTTGCGGTTCAATTTGAGTACTTTTTGCGTTAATCGAAGCCACGGCCTTTTCCCTGATTTCCGCTTGTTGGGTATTCAAAACCCCAATTTCACCCTTCAGGTTATTAACTAGGGTTTGATCTTCTTTTTTGATGGCATCAATTAAGGCAAATTCTTTTAGTTTTTTGGCTTCAAAAATACGGGTTTTAGCTCGGTCAAAAGTTTCGTGTCCAGGATGTTGTTGCCACTTTTCCTCCGAAAGCTTATTGAAAAACATCGGAGGTTCATTAAATTGATAAAATACAAATACCAAAATCCCCACGAGCAGAATGAAAAACTGCATCGGAATTTTCAAAAATCCATTTAACAATAGCCCTTTTTTGCTTTCCGTCGCGGATTGTCCGCTAAGGTAACGCCCCACTTGGCTTTGGTCCGTTCCGAAATAAGATAGTTGCAAAAAGAATCCGCCGATGATGCCGGACCAAATATTGTAGCGGTTATTGACATCGAATTTCCAATCAATCAAATTGATTTTCCCCATTTTTCCCGCCAAATGCATCGATTCGCCCATGCCTATTTCAGGCGGTAATTGATAGACCAATAACACCCCGACCATCACCATGCCCGCAAGAACCACCGACATTTGTAACATTTGAGTATAAGATATCGCTTTGGAACCCCCTAGCATACAATAGGTTGTTACAATCAATGCTGTTACGGCATTGGTCCAAGCCAAATCCCAACCTAACAACGTAGAAAGAATAATTGAAGGGGCGGCGATAGTCACACCCGTCGAAAGCGCACGGGGAATTAAAAACAATAAGCTTGTTAAAATGCGGGTTTTGGCATCGAATCGATTTTCTAAAAACTGATAGGCGGTGTATACTTTTAATTGGTAATACCTCGGAATGAAGGTAACTGATAAAATAATCATGGCGATGGGCAAGCCCAAATAAAACTGAACAAAACGCATGCCGTCCGTATAGGCTTGTCCGGGTGCCGACAAAAAGGTGATTGCCGAAGCTTGGGTGGCCATGACAGACAATAGGATGTGGTACCAAGGTAATTCACGGTCGGCCAATAGGAAACCTTGAAGAGAATGTTTGGTTTGGTTGCCTTTCCAACTGCCATAGGCGACGATCCCGCCAATAGTCCCAATTAATACAATCCAATCAATGGTCTTCATGTTATTGGAAATGAGCGCTGAAAAGAATGAAAAAAACGATGAGAGCGATTAAAAATCCGACGAGGGAAATATACCAATTTTTCCAGTTGGGTTTTTCTACTTCAGGATCCATCGATTTTGTTTAGAGAATCAAATATAATTCGCTTTTGGCTTTAATCATAAATTTATCTCAGCTTTTGGATTAGTAATAATTGCTAATTACCTTTGCACTCCAAATTACGCGGGCGTGGTGGAATTGGTAGACATACCAGACTTAGGATCTGGCGCCGCGAGGCATGGGGGTTCGAGTCCCTTCGCCCGTACCAATGGCAAGCCCTCAACACCAGAAAGGTTTTGGGGGCTTTTTTTAATTGAAAATTTAAATTATTCGATATGAACATTTCTCTCAACCATGCAAATGATTTACAAGGTCGTTTGACAGTTGTTGTTTCTGAAGCTGATTACCAAGAAAAGGTATCAGCAAAATTAAAGGATTACCGCAAAAAAGCGAATATCAAAGGATTTCGTCCAGGGATGGTTCCGCCGGCTTTGGTTAAAAAATTATATGGCCAATCAGCCTTAGTGGATGAAATTAATCATTTGTTAGGTCATGCGGTAGGAGATTATATCAAAGAAAACAAATTGAATTTAGTAGGAGAGCCTTTGCCAGCGGTTGAGGAAGCCGATGCGATTGATTGGGAAAAAGATACTGAATTTACGTTTCATTATGATTTAGGATTTCACGGAGATTTCTCGGTGGATTTAGCTAAAATGAAACCGGTGACTTCGTATGAAATCAAGGCGGATAAGAAAGAGATTGAGGAGACGATTGAGAATTTGAAGAAGCAATTTGGTGATCAGATTCATCCTGAGACGGTGGAAGATCGGGATTTAGTATTTGGAACCTTTACGCAAGGGGATTGGGTGGAGAAATCAGCGATTCCATTGCATTCGATTCAGGATAAGTCTAAAAAGATTTTTATCGGTGCGAAAAAGGATGATACGTTGAAATTTGCAATTGATAAGGTATTTGTGGATGTGAAATCCTTAGCCTTGGCAACAGGTAAAAAGGAAGAGGAAGTGGCGGATTTGACCGGCGAAGTTTCGTACGTAGTGGAAGATATTACGCGTCAGGTACCGGCTAGTTTAACGGTTGAGTTTTTCGATAAAGTCTTAGGACCTGGAAAAGCGACGGATGAAAAGTCTTTCCGTGAGCAATTGGCCACAATTGTGGATGAAAATTACAAGCGGGAGGCGAATTATTTATTGCGTATTGATGCGGAGAAGGCGATTTTAGATCAGGTGAAAATTGATTTGCCCGATGCGTTTTTAAAGACGTGGTTGGTGCGAATTAATGAAGGTAAATTCACGCCAGAGCAAATTGATCAAGATTTTGATAATGTGAAGAAAGATATTCGTTGGAACTTAATAAAGAACGAAATTGCGGAGAAATTTGAGGTCAAAGTTGAATATGCAGAGGTAGTTGAAAAGGCCAAAGATATGGTGCGTCAACAGTTTGGCGGTTATTTATCGGCGGACCAACCGGGCATCGAGGAAATGATTGAGAAAATTGCCATGGGATATTTGAGCGATAAATCGAAGTCAGATAATTTCATGAATTTGTACAATCAGGCTTTCGCAGACAAAGTAAGTCAGGCGATTGTGGATAATATTCCGAACAAAACAAGTAAAATCGACGTGGAGAAATTTAAAGCCATTGCAGCAGCGCTTTAAAAATACCATTTCTTGAGATACTGGAGACCCCGCAAATTTTGCGGGGTTTTCTATGAACTAAGCCAGTGAATTTTTCGTTTAGCTAATTAGTCAAAAAAGTTTAAATTTGAACCTTAAACAAATCATCACATGATTCCAAAGGATTTATCAGGAGAAGAATTTCGTAAATATGCCGTTCACCACCGAGGCTTGAATGGCTTGGCCGTGGACCAATACATGAATAACATCGGTAGTCGGCCTCTACACCAAATCGAGGATATGACGCAATACATTATCGAAGAACGCCCAATGCGTTTCGCTCAAATCGATGTGTTTTCACGTTTAATTATGGATCGTATTATTTTCATGGGTGTTCCCGTGGATGATTATATGGCGAATATCATCGTGGCCCAATTGTTGTTCATGGAATCCACCGATGCTAAAAAAGATATCGTGATGTACATCAATAGCCCAGGGGGTTCAGTGTATGCCGGATTAGGAATATATGATACTATGAATTATATCCGTCCGGATGTATCTACGGTTTGTACTTCCTTGGCCGCTTCGATGGGTGCGGTTTTATTAGCCGGAGGTGCGGCAGGTAAGCGTTCGGCACTCGAGCATGCGCGGATTATGATACACCAACCGTCGGGAGGTGCCCAAGGTCAATCCCGGGACATTGAAATTACGGCCCGCGAAATCGTAAAGATTCGTCAAGAATTATACGAGATTTTAGCCAAACATTCAGGCAAAAGTTTTGAGGAAATTGAGCGCGATTCAGATCGTGACTATTGGATGAAATCAGAAGAAGCGAAAACCTATGGCTTAATTGATGAAATTTTAACGCGTACCGTGTAATTCATGGCTAATCCTAAGAAAACCAATTGTTCATTTTGTGGTCGTTCGAAAAACGAGGTGGGTATGCTACTTTCGGGGATTGAAGGGCATATATGCAACAATTGTTTGCAGCAAGGTTACGAGGTCGTTAAAGAGGAATTAGGTTCCTCGGCGACGAAGGGTTCACCGACGGGTCAGCAATTTGATTTAGTCAAACCCAAAGACCTTAAGGCCTATTTAGATCAATACGTGATTGGCCAAGAGGAAGCCAAAAAGCATCTTTCGGTAGCGGTGTACAACCATTACAAGCGCTTAATGCAACCGGCCCATGAGGATGATGTCAAGATTGAGAAATCCAATATTTTGATGGTAGGGGAGACGGGTACGGGTAAAACCTATTTGGCTCGGACCTTGGCTCAAAAATTACAAGTGCCTTTCTGCATCGCGGATGCAACCGTGATTACGGAAGCGGGCTATGTGGGGGAAGATGTGGAAACGATTTTGACCCGTTTATTGCAAGCCGCGAATTATGATGTGGCAAAGGCGGAATGTGGCATTGTGTTTATTGATGAGATTGATAAAATTGCTCGCAAGTCTGATAATCCGTCGATTACGCGGGATGTGTCAGGGGAGGGGGTCCAACAAGCCCTATTGAAATTACTCGAAGGTTCCATTGTAAACGTACCGCCACAAGGGGGGCGTAAGCATCCGGATCAAAAAATGATCGCAGTGAACACGGAAAATATCTTGTTTATTTGTGGGGGTGCATTTGATGGGATTGGTCGACATATTGCCAAGCGCCTCAATGCCCGTCCGATCGGTTTTTCAGGCGATGATTCCTTTCATAAGTCATTTGAACAGGATCAAATCATGAAATATGTATCCGCGCAGGATTTGAAATCCTTCGGCTTGATTCCAGAATTATTGGGTCGTTTACCAGTGATCACTTATTTGAATCCTTTGGATGCCACGGCCTTATTGTCTATTTTAACTGTGCCCAAAAACGCATTGGTCAAACAATACGAAAAGCTTTTCGAGATGGAAGGGGTGAAATTATCTTTTTCAGAGGAGGCTTTGCGCTATTTAGTGGAGCAAGCGATGCAATTTAAATTGGGTGCTCGTGGTTTGCGCTCCATTATGGAAGCTATCATGAATGATGCGATGTATGAAATTCCCTCTCAAGAGAATCTGAAGGAATTTCAGGTGGATTTGGCCTATGCCAAAGCTAAATTTGAACGAACTGTTTTTCATCAAATCGATTTTGTTGCCTAATATTATGAAACAACTACTTGTTTTTCTCTGCTTACTTGGAGCCCTCAGTGCTTGCAGTCGTAGCAAAGGTTATTTTTCCATACATCAAACGCCTCGACCTAGCGAGTCGAAAAAAGAGGTATCAGCGCCGCAAGAACCTATATTATTGGCGATTGGGGATCAGCAGTCGATGGCGGTTTTGCCTGAAGCCTCGATTTCTCCGTCTGCTGAATTGGTTTTGAAAGAAGTGCTTAGCAAGCAGGAATCGGTCGCAGCAATGCCAACTGTCCGCTTGGACAAACAGGTGGCTAAAAAAGAAGTCAAAGCGCTCATTCAACAAATGAAGTCGCAAAATCAATTGGCTCGTCAAAGCTCTTTGAAGCAATCCCAACAGGCCTCTTCTGCGTCCTCTTGGGACCCTAAATTGAAAATAGGCCTTATTCTGTTAGGTCTAGGAATCATTTTATCTATTTTTGGATTGGGATTAATTGGTGGAATTTCGGCCTTTATTGGACTTGTATTTACGATTATTGGCTTGTTGCATACCTATTAATTATGGCAAATTCCTTGCTCATTTTTTTGCATGGATTTGGGGAAGATACACGCATGTGGGATGATTTTATCCCTCAATTCACCTGGCCTTATGTTTGCCATTGTCCGAATTATGCTGATTGGTCCGATTGTCATTCCATGGCAGATTATGCGCGAAAAATCATCGCTGAATTGCCGGAGGATGCTTCCTTACATGTGGTCGGTCATTCGATGGGTGGTTACATCGCCTTAGCGATGGCCGAATTATTTCCGGAACGGGTAAATCGAGTTATTCTATTGCATTCCACTCCCTACGCAGATTCCGAAGAGAAAAAAAATATCCGAGATAAAACGATAGCCTTTTTGCAAATGCATGGGGTTCGGTCATTTTTAGGGCCATTTGTGTCGAATTTGTTTGCTCCGTCCTTTGTCAAATCGAATCCATTGCTCCTGCGGGAATTGAGTGGACGCTACGTGAATTTACCTGCAGAGGCTTTGATTGCGGCGACCGAAGCAATGAAGCAAAGACCAGATACTTGGGATTTTTTAGCTAAAACATCCATTCCTTTTTTATTTATCTTGGGTGATCAGGATGCCTTGATTTCGCACGAATCAATTCTGGAGGGCCTGGCGGGGAAAGGCCAACATAAATGTGTAATTTTACCCTCCGTAGGTCATCAGGGGACTTATGAATCGCCAATCGCTTGTTTTGAAGCTATGGCAAACTTTATTTAAACGATGGCAGATATCATTATTGCCTTAGATGGCTTTTCTTCTTGCGGTAAAAGTAGCACTGCTAAACGTGTAGCTGCGGCTTTGCAGTATGCCTTTGTGGATACCGGAGCCATGTATCGGGCGGTGGCCTTGTATTTTCATCGACATCAAATATCCATTACAGATCCAAAGGCCATCGAGCAGGCCTTGACAGAAATTGAAATTTCTTTTGTGTTCAATCCGGAGAGACAGGCATCAGATACTTATTTGAATGGGGAAAATATTGAGGCGGAAATACGAAAAATGTACATTTCAGATTTGGTGAGTCAGGTAAGTGCGGTTCCGGTTGTTCGGCATGCGATGGTAGCGCTTCAACAAAAAATGGGGGAGAAAAAAGCCCTCGTGATGGATGGTCGGGATATCGGTACGGTTGTTTTTCCAAATGCCGAATTGAAAATTTTTATGACTGCCGAACCGGAGATTCGGGCCCAGCGTAGAAAATTAGAATTATTAAATAAAGGCGAAGATTTACCTCTTGAAGATATCAAAGAAAATTTGCGCATGCGTGATGAGATTGATATGAATCGGAGTGAAGGGCCATTAAAGCGGGCTGAAGACGCGGTCGATTTAGACACCTCTTTCCGAAGTATGGATGAACAAGTGGAATTTGTGTTAGCTCATGTCCGCCGAA